>JBBIVP010000073.1:0-9540 GCA_037439705.1 bacterium | reverse complement strand
GGTCTGCATTGCTCAAATCAGCATTGGTAAGGTCTGCACCGGTTAGAACCACATGCCTCAGATTTGCACCTCTTAAGTCTGCATTTCTTAATATCGCTTCTCTCAAGTCCGTATAACGAAAATTGGCTCCACTGAAATCTCCTCCACTCAGGTCAGCGCCTCTGAGATTTATTCCTCTCAAATCATCGTTCTTGAAACTTTTACCTTCCTTTACACCCTTTATAACCTCTTCCCTCGTATATTTTGCCATTTATCTTTCCCCTTTTATACACCTTTTCAATTCAGTTCTTCCCTTTGAGTCCATCTCCAGAATTTCAATTCCCATCCCCATTTTTTTATCCGCACCTTTTCCTGCCCACACAACCCTTCCTTTCGCTTCTATGAGCTCAATTACATCGGGAAAAGAAAATTTGAGATTAACAATTTTGCCAACAGGAAGAGGGGTTTTGGTGGCTACAAATATCCCCTTTTCGCTTATATCCCCTTCTTCTTCGTAAAGGTAGGATTCACCGTTTTTATCAAGAATTAGTGTAATCTCTGTTTCCTCCATTTTGTCCACTGCAATTTTTACCCGAAATCTTGGTGCTCCTCTCCTTTCCATAATTATCCCTCCTTTTCAGCAATTATCCTTTCTATCTTTTTTATAACCTCCTCGCTTATATTTTTGAATTTGAGCCCCATTCCAGGTATAAGCGTTCCTTTACTCTCTTCGGGTTTTACTCTCCATACCACCTCAGCATCCAAGGTAATTTCTTCATTTGAACCAGGGATTTTTAGTTTGAGGGTTAAATTTGTTCCTTCGGGAAGTGGGTCATTTGTTGAAATAAACATACCCCCCTTACTTATGTTCATTGTCCAGTCAGAAATAAGCCCTTTAACTGATAAATATTTTACCTCTAAGGTTTTGTGAAATCTTTGGGTTGCCCTTTTTTCTTCTTTCTCTTTCATAGAATTTTTCCGAAACCTATTTTTTTCTCTGTTTCTTCTTTCTTTTTTAACTCCCTTTCTATGGCTTTTTCAATGTCTTCCATGGTAATCACTTCCTTTCCCCTTACTTCTATCATTTTTACAGCCCTTCTTGCTGCATTGAGAAGGACATTTTTTATCTGTCCACCGGTTAATTCGTACTGTGCGAGTTTTTCTATATCTATTTCTTCAACAGGCGCTGAAGGTGGAATAAGTTTTTTAAATATCTCAACCCTTTCCGGGAATGATGGTGGTGTGAAACGGACCTTGATGGAAATTCTTCTTTCCAGTGCCCAGTCAAGAATTGGTGCAAAGTTTGTTGTGAGTATGAGAACACCATTGAATTTTTCAATGTGCTGGAGGAGGATGTTTACCTCTCTGTTGTCATATTTCATGTTTCTGAAAGACCTTTCAGAAAATAGAGCATCTGCTTCGTCAAACAGAAGAATGCATTTTCTTTCTTCTGCTTCTTCAAACACGCGTGCTATATTTTTTTCTGTCATTCCAACGAGGTAATCCTGAAGATTTTCATACCGAACAATGCCTATCTCTTTTCCCAATTCCCCAGCGATGGCAAGTGCGGTTAATGTTTTTCCTGTTCCAGGGGGTCCGTAGAATAACATTGTGGTTCCTGTTCCATAATTTATAGTTTTGCCAAACCCCCATTTTTCAAAGATAAGTTTATGCCCTTTGATCTGAGCAATTACATCTGTTATGCTTTCCAAAAGCTCAGGAGAAAGGACTACATCTTTAAGGCGGAGGTCGGGTTTGAAAAAGGTGATGAGATAATTAGGGGGAGTTTCATAATAATTTTCATCTGTCCATTCTATCCAGTCCCTTTCTTTTGCTCCCTTCCATCCCAGAAGTTCAAAAATTGCTTTTTCTGTAAGTGATTAATCTGTTTTGAGGGGAGAAACCCAGAATTCCTGTACTATCAATTTTTTTTTGATGAGATTTCCGTTTGCAGAAAAAAATGAAAGTTTTTCCAGTTTTTCTGTTTCGTCTTCCGTTATAAGCTCAAGGAGGTGAACGCCTCTGTTTGTTCGTTTCATCCCGCCTTCAAGTTCGTTTTTGAGGAGAGCTATAAGCAAAAGAGTTTCTTCCATTGAAAGATGGTATTTTTTCTTAAAGTTGAGTTGCCTCAATTTTATTCCTTTATTTTTAGCCTCCTTTTCTATATTTTCTATTTCTCTATAAGTATTTTTTATTTCTTCTTCTATTTTCGTAAAAAAGTCGGTATCTCTCAATTCTTCCCTTGCCAGAACTGGATTAGAATCTTTCCTGAATTTTAAATCCCTTTTTTTATAAAGGAGGTCAATCAGGGTAAACCATTTTTTCCAGTATTTATACTCCAGTCCCCGTTTTTTCAAACCTTTATCTTTCATCTACATTTTATTATATACAAAAAATTTCAGACTTCAAACTGTCATTATTTCCTTTTCTTTTTTTGAAAATATATCATCAATTTCCTTTATGTGCTTATCAGTTAGTTCCTGAACTTTCTGAAGCAATTTGTGCATTTCATCTTCCGAAATTTCACCGTTTTTTTGCATATTTTTAATGGTTTCATTATAGTCCCTTCTTATATTCCTTATTGTTACACGAAATTCCTCAGTCCTTTTTTTTAAAGCCTTAACGATTTCTTTTCTTCTTTCTTCAGAAAGGGTAGGCACTGGGATTTTCAGGATGTTTCCTTCAACCATGGGATTAAGTCCCAGTCCTGCTTCTCTTATTGCCTTATCAATTGTTTGAACGAGGGATTTATCCCATACCTGAACTATTATCAGATTGCTTTCAGGGACAGTAATTGTGGACAATTGATTTAACGGCATCTTTGTATCATACGCATTAATTTTTATATCCTCTATTAAAGAAGAGGATGCTCTACCCGTTCTTATTTTCAGGAACTCTTTTTTCATATTTTCCAGTGTTTTTTTCATTTTTTCTTCAACAGCCTTCAGGAGGTTTTCTTTTGTGTCCATCGTTTCACCTCCTCTTTTTATTTTACAATCGTTCCTATTTTTTCGCCACGCATAATTTTTAATAGATTCCCCGGAACAGTGATATTGAATACAATTATCGGAATTTTGTTGTCCATGCACATAGAAAAAGCTGTGGAATCCATTATTTTCAGGTTTCTCTGTAGAGCTTCCATGTATGTTATGTAAGGAAACATTTTTGCAGATTTTACTTTAAAAGGGTCAGCATCAAAAACTCCATCTACCTTTGTTCCCTTCAAAATTACTTCAGCGTTTGTTTCCACTGCTCTCAGAGAAGAGGCTGTGTCTGTGCTGAAGTAAGGACTTCCTGTTCCTCCTGCAAAAACTACAATTCTTCCCTTTTCCATATGTCTTATTGCTCTTCTTCTTATGTATGGTTCTGCAAGTGCTTTCATTTCTATTGCGCTTAAAACTCTTGTCTGAACTCCCATATTTTCCAGCACACTTTGAATGGCAAGACTGTTTATTACTGTACCGAGCATGCCCATATAATCACCCGTTACCCTATCAATCTCACCCTCTTCGTTTTCCGCTCCTCTGAATATATTTCCTCCTCCAACTACTATTCCTATTTCTACCTCCATATTGTGGACTTCTTTTATTTCTTCACATATTCTTCTCACTTCTTTGAAATCAATACCCGTTCCTTTTTCTCCTCCAAGAACCTCACCGCTCAATTTAAGAAGAACTCGTTTATAAATAGATTTACTCGGAAAGTTCAAACCTTACGAACCTCCTTACTTTTACATTTTCTCCTGTTTTCGCAATAACACTTGCTATAAGGTCTTTCACCTTTATTGTTTCATTCTTGATAAAAGGTTGTTCAAGAAGGCAATTTTCCGAATAAAATTTTTCCAGATACTCATTTATTTTTTCTTCATTTTCCATTCCAGTTTCCATTTTTATTCTTTCTTTTTCTTCTTTTAAAATTTCCTCCGGTATATCCTCCTTTGATATGAATTTTGGAGCCATTGCTGTGATCTGGAGGAGAAGTTCCTTAACAAGTTTTCTGAAATCATCTGTTCTTGCTACAAAATCAGTTTCACACTGAACTTCAATAAGAGTTCCAATCCTTCCTCCAAGATGAATATATGCATCAATTAGTCCCTCCTTTGTTGCCCTCTGAGCCTTTTTTTCAGCTTTTGCAATTCCCTTCTTGAAGAGCAGTTCTTTTGCTTTTTCAAAATCTCCATTACTTTCTTCAAGTGCCTTTCTGCAATCCATTATTCCCGCGCCTGTTTCCTCTCTGAGTTTTTTTACATCCTCAACCTTCATTTTGAGTTCCTTCCTTTAAACTTTCTTCATATATTTTTCTCCCCTGAATACACGCATCTGCTATTTTTGAGATGAAGAGTTTGCATGCCTTTATGGCGTCATCGTTTCCGGGGATGACATAATCTACTAAATCAGGTGAGCTGTTTGTATCCACCACCGCTACCACAGGAATGCCAATCTTTTTAGCCTCTTTCACAGCAATTTCCTCTTTTTTTACATCAATGACAAATAGGACATCAGGTAGCCTTCTCATTCCCTTTAATCCTCCAAGATATTTTTTCAATTTCTGTAGTTTTCTTTTTAACCTTGCTGCCTCCTTCTTGGGAAGTTTTTCAAAGTGGCCCTCACTTTCTTTTTGTTCTAATTCCTCAAGTTTTTCAATACTCTTTTTGATTGTGTTGAAATTTGTTAGAGTCCCTCCCAACCATCTCGTGTTTACATAGAACATTCCACATCTCTCAGCTTCTTCTTTTATAGCAGCTTCTGCCTGTTTCTTGGTTCCCACGAACAACACCTTTCCACCTTTTGATACGACCTCTACAATGAAGGTGTAAGCCTGGTCAAAGAGTGGAACGGTTTTTTCAAGGTCAATAATGTGGACGCCTTCTCTTTTGTCAAAAATATATGGTTTCATTCTTGGATTCCATTTTGAGGTTTGGTGTCCAAAATGAACTCCTGCTTCTAACAGTTCTTTAATGGTTATATAAGACAACTTTTACCTCCTTATATTTTTGAGAAATATACAAAATTCAGAAATACTCTTCAAGATTTTCAATGAAATTTTCTTGATTTTTAAATTTACCCTTCAGAATTCCCATTTTTTCTTTTCCTCAACCGGGTGAAAGAATATAAATCCAGTTCCTGTTTTTGAGTCCTTTTCAACGGTTATGGAACTTATAAGGTAGGAAAAGGTTAGAAGTTTGGCTTCGTTTTTCATGGAGTCAACATTTATTTTTATTTTTCCTTTTCCAATTTCTATATTGGCAGGGTATGTTCTTCCTGTGGCACTCCCTTTGGAAAGATTTATTATTGAAAACTCATTTTCTATCTCTTTCTTTTGCGGGCAGAAAGAAATTTTTGCCATTTTTTTCTTAATGTCAAATTCAAGGAATACACATTCATTCTCTACACAGAATACTGCATGGTCGTTCAGTTTTAATCTTCTATTTCCCCAGAGTCCCCAGTAAAATGAATAGCCTTTTAAAAGGATTTCAAAACCCTGCATTTTTAGCCTGCCTTCTGAGCGGAGATTGGGAATAAAAATGGCATTTTCAGCATTGGAAGATGGGAAACTTAACGCACATTCGGATTCTATATAATGTGTTGCACTTAAAGAATAATTTTTTGTTTGCAGTTGAGTGTAGAGAATATCATTTTCTATTTTTATATATCCACTGTCTCCGAAGATATATGTTGTATTCTCAACAGGATAATTTCCACTCCACACGGGATTCACTTCATAATCGGGTTTTTCATTTATCGGAAGAATTCCTAAAAGTAGGGCACCAAGAGAAAAAGAGAGAAATTCGCCTCTGAAAAAGCCGAGTTCAATTTTCAGTTTGTTTTCATTATTTATATCAAAGGCTGAATAGATGATATGAAGCTCATTGCTATATGATGAATGGATGAGGGGATTTTCGGTAAAGAGTGCTATTATAATCCAAAATCGCATTTATACATTATATCCAATTTTATATAAAACTTCCAAGTATTTGAGATTTTGCTTTGAATTTAAAAAAGTTTGACCTTTAAATAGAATCTGATTAAATTATAAAAGATGAAAGAGGAAAAAAAGACAGAAGAACTTCAGCCCAGTCAGTTGCCCGTTCTTTCCTTAAGGAATCTTGTGGTTTTTCCAGCATTTCCCGTGCCTCTTTCCGTTGGACGGGAGATGTCAAAAAAAGCAGTTGAGACAGCTGTTTCCGGTAATAAACTTATAGCCCTGTTTACCCAGAAGAACCCCAATATTGAAGTTCCTAATATAAATGACCTTTACGAATGGGGGGTTTCAGCAAAAATCCTTAGATTTCTAAAAATGGGGGATGGGACTCAAAATATAGTTGTTCAAGGGCTATACAGAATAAAACTTAAAAAATTAGTTCAGACGACTCCTTATTTAACAGCTGAACTGGAATATGTGAAGGAGGAGTATGACCCTTCAGACCCCGTAATAGAGGCTTTAAAAATAAACATAAAAGATTTGACCATGAAGGTTATTGAACTTGCTCCCAATATCCCATCTGAGGCAGGAAGTGTGATACAGGGTGTTGAAAATCCTCTCCTCCTTACCGACATGATTGCAGCGAATCTTAGAATTAGCGTGGAGGAAAAAATAGAGGTTCTCGCAAAGATGGACTTAAAGGAAAGAATGAAACTTGTTCTAAAACATCTGAACAAGGAATATGAGATATTGAAGATAAGCAAAGAGATTCAGTCAAATGTTAAGGAGGAGATAGATAAGACACAGAGGGAATACTATCTGAGAGAGCAATTGAAGGCTATAAAAAAGGAGCTTGGAGAATACGATGAAAAAGCAGGAGAGATAGAAGAACTTGAAAAGGCGGTGAAAGAGGCGGGTATGCCTCCTCATGTTGAAAAAGTTGCTTTGAAAGAGCTCCAGAGGCTCGAGAAAATTCCCACCCAGTCTCCGGAATATATAGTTTCAAGGACTTATCTTGACTGGCTCATTGAGCTTCCATGGTCGAAATCTACGGAGGATGAGATAGACCTTGAGAAGGCGAGAAGAATTCTTGATGAAGACCACTATGACCTTGATAAAGTTAAAAAGAGGATACTTGAATACCTTGCAGTAAAAAAGCTCAAAAAAGATATGAAAGGACCAATTTTATGTTTTGTTGGTCCTCCGGGAGTGGGAAAGACATCTCTTGGTAAATCTATCGCAAGGGCTCTCGGAAGGAAATTTGTGAGAATGTCTCTTGGTGGTATAAGGGATGAAGCTGAAATAAGAGGGCACAGGAGAACCTATGTTGGTGCCCTTCCAGGGAGGATTATACAGGGAATAAAGAAAGCTGGGACGAATAATCCAGTTTTTATGCTTGATGAAGTGGATAAAATAGGAATAGATTTCAGGGGAGACCCTGCTTCTGCTCTTCTTGAAGTCCTTGATCCCGAACAGAACCACTCTTTTTCTGACCATTATCTTGAAGTGCCTTTTGACCTTTCAAAGGTTTTCTTTATTACTACTGCAAATATCCTTGATACAGTTCCTCCAGCGCTGAGAGATAGAATGGAGGTTATTGAACTACCAGGGTATACGCTTAACGAAAAGGTTCACATAGCTTTCAATCATATCATTCCCCAGCAGTTGAGCGGACACGGGCTTACACTGGATCATGTGGAGTTTACACAAAAAGCAGTTGAGGATGTTATTGAGTACTATACAAGAGAGGCGGGGGTTAGAAATCTTCAGAGGGAAATTGCAAACATTATGAGATGGGTTGCAAAAAATGTGGCGAGTGGTGATGTTTCAAAGAAGGTTATAACCCCTGAAAAGGTGAGGGAGATATTGGGAGCGGAACAGTTCTTTAAGGAGGTGGCAGAAAGAACTCAAAAACCTGGAGTTGCTACGGGACTTGCCTGGACACCAACCGGAGGTGATATACTTTTCGTAGAATCCACAAAGATGAAAGGAAAGGGAAATATCATTCTTACAGGGCATCTCGGGGATGTAATGAAAGAGTCCGCACAGGCTGCTTTAAGTTATGTTAAAGCAAATGCAAGTAAGTTGAACATTGACGAATCTATATTTGAAAATGTGGACATTCACATACATGTTCCAGCGGGTGCCATTCCAAAAGATGGTCCATCTGCTGGAATTGCTATTCTCGTTTCCCTTGTTTCACTTTTCAAAAACATTCCTGTAAAGAGCGATGTGGCAATGACAGGCGAGATTACCCTAAGGGGAGCAGTTCTTCCTGTGGGCGGGATAAAAGAGAAAGTCCTTGCTGCAAAAAGAGCAGGAATAAAGGAGGTCATACTTCCCGAGAAAAACAGTAAGGATATGGAAGAAATTCCAGTTGATGGGAAAGAGGGACTTCAGTTCCACTTTGTGAACACACTGGAAGAGGCTGTAAAATTTGCTTTTAAAGGAGAGGAGGGCTTATTAAAATAATAAGTTTAAATCCCTTAATATTGATGAAGGAGAATACGATTTTTTAAAAAGGAGGTACTCATGGCTCATTTAACGAGGACAAAAGAGATTTACAGAATGCTCATCAAGAAGGTGGATTCTTATCCGATTGGGTATCCTGATACAGATACAGCTCTCGGGTTGATAATGATGCTTTACACTCCCGAGGAAGCGGAGATAGTTTCCAAAATGCCTTTACAGCCTACTACACTGAAAAGGCTTGCAGGTATTATGAAAATTGATGAGGAAGAGTTGAAGGAAACTCTTAACAGAATGGCAGAAAAGGGAATAGTTATAGATATTGAGCGAAATGGCAAGGTCTATTATATGCCAATGTGGTCAGTCCCAGGGTTTATAGAAATGACGCTGGCGAAATTGAGGGAGGATATTCCTCAAAAGGAAGTGGCGAAGGTTTTGTCTGAGGCTATGAAGGACAAGGGATTTATAGGAAAAGTATTTGACGGAGAAACCCAGTTCGGACGGGCGCTTCTTGACAATAAAATAGCAGATGAAAGGGCTGATGTTATGCCTTATGAAGTTGCAAGGGATGTGATAAAGGATGCGAAAAAAATAGCATTTATTCTGTGCTACTGTAGGCATAAGGAGAGGCATCTGGGAAGGGAGTGCCAGTATCCGATGGATGTCTGTACCGCACTTAATATAGCAGCGGAATATGTTATCAATCATAATATAGGAAGGGAGGTAGATAAGCAGAAAGCACTGGAAGTTCTGGATGAATTGAGCGAGAAAGGAGTTATGCACATTGGAGACAATGTAAAGAAGAATATCACATTTATATGTCACTGTTGTAAATGTTGCTGTGGGATTCTGATGTCATATCACGACCACGGATTCTATCCTGTGGCGATGTCAACAAGGTTCATAATGAGTGTGAAAGCTGAAAAATGCGTTGGATGCGGAAGGTGTGCGAGGAGGTGTCAGCTGAATGCTATAAGTTTGAAACCAACCCTCAAACCAGGTGAATTAAAGGCACACATAGATGAAGAGATATGTCTTGGATGTGGTACATGCTATCGCGCATGCAATAAAGGAGCGCTTCATCTTGAGGAGAGAAAAGAAAAAGTAATACTTCCAGAACACGGCATGGAGAAACTGATGAGAATTGCTATAGAAAGGGGAAAATTGCAG
>JBBIVP010000072.1:0-9950 GCA_037439705.1 bacterium | reverse complement strand
ACGATAATAGGGACATTCGCTGATTTTGCATGGTTAATAGCTTCTATTTTCTGATGCATAACTCCATCATCATATGCCACAACGATGACAACAATATCTGTAGCCATTGCTCCTCTTGCACGCATAGCGGTAAAAGCCTCGTGTCCCGGCGTATCTATAAACACAATCTTTCTGCCGTTAATGATAACAGTTGATGCACCTATGCTTTGGGTTATTCCACCTGTTTCTTTATCTGCTACATTTGTTTTTCAAATACTCTCCAGCAATGAAGTTTTTCCATGGTCTACATGCCCCATTACGGTTATAACCGGAGCCCTTGGTTCCAACCTGCCAGCAGATGTTTCCTTATCTATATAATCTTCCTCTCTAAATTCAATGACCTGGAGTTCGTATCCATACTCTCCTGCTACCACAGAAGCAGCATCCATATCAAGGGGGTCATTCCTTTTTGCTTTAACTCCAAGATTTTCAATTTTCCTGATGATTTCTTCAACCTTAACCCCCATAAACCTGGACAAATCCAGGGCAGTAATTTTTTGCCCTTCTTCAACCTTTATTATCCTCTTTTCAGGTTTTTTTTGAACAACCGGTGGAGGTTTTACTTCCTTTTTTATTTTTTTCTTTTTCTGGATTTCAATTCTGTGCTTCAGTTCTATTTCATCATAAAGTTCTTCCATTGTGAACACTTCTCTCTTCTTTTTTTCTGGACGCTTTATTCCTTTTTTCTTCTTGAGTTCTTCTTCAAGTGTCTTTATTTTTTGTTTTATCTCTTCCCTTCTAAGTATTTTTATTTCTTTTTCTTTAAATTGTTCCTCAAACTCCTCCGAATGGATGACAGGTTTTTCCTCCTTAACTTCCTCTTGTATTTCTTCGTAAAATTCCCTTTCTTCTGCTGCTACTTTTTCTATTTTTTCTTCTTCTGCCTTTTCAACTTCCTCCCTTTCTTCCCCCCTTTCCATTGTTTCAACAGGTTCAACTTCCTCCTTTTGTTCAGAAATCTCTTCTTCAATTTTGACTTCTTCTTTCTTTTTTTCTTCCCTTTTTATTACCCTGAATACCTTTGTTTCTTCCGGAACCTGAACTTCGATAGATTTCTCCTCGGTTTTGAATAAATCAGGTCTATTTTCCTGTAACCTTTCTAATTCTTCTTTTTCAATATTGTTGGAAGATGTTTTTTTATGAATTCCGCATTCTGCCAGTATAAGGAGCAAGTCTTTGGAAGAAATGCCTAATTTTTTTGCCAGTTCATGGACTCTCAATTTATTCTCTCCTAAGTTTTTCCTTCCCCTGACTTTTTAGATTCCTCTTCAATCATTTCTTTTGCAGCTTTTATTATCGCTTCCGCTTCCTTTTTTGTTATTCCGGGAATTTTTATAAGATCTTCCACATTTGCTTTTGCTATTTCAAGGATACTATTGTATCCACTTGTAAATATGAATTCTGCAGTTTTTTGACCAACCCCGGGTAGCTTTCCGAATTTTTCGTATGCTTCTTTCTTCATGTTTTCTATTTGCGACTCGCTTCTTATCTGTATTATTTCCCATCCAGTCAATTTTTTCGCTAATCGGACATTATGCCCTTTCTTTCCTATCGCAAGTGAATGCTGGTCGTCAGGAACAACAACTTCCATAAGTTTTTCATCTTCATAAACAGTTACTCTGGAAATATGGGCAGGAGAGAGTGCTCTCGCAACAAACTTTTGTGGGTCGGGTGACCATGGGATTATATCAATTTTTTCTCCTTTCAACTCCTGAACGATATTTTGTACCCTTCCTCCTTTCATTCCCACACACGCACCCACAGGGTCAACATCCGGATCTGCGGAATGAACTGCTATCTTGGTTCTGACCCCTGGTTCCCTTGCAATTCCTTTAATTTCTACCTTTCCATCCGCTATTTCAGAAACATGGCGTTCAAAAAGTCTCCTTACAAATTCAGGATGCGTCCTTGATAGAAGAACTTTGACAATGGATTTCTTTTCGTCTTTTGTTACTGATATAACCACCGCTTTAATATCATCATTTGGTCTGAATTTTTCTTTTGGAATTATTTCATCAGCTCTAAGCAATCCTTCTACTCCTGAGAGGTCAACTATGATATTACCATCTTTATCAATTTTCTTTACTTTCCCTTCCACTATCTGCCATAGTTTCTTGCTGTATTCATTGTATATTGTGTCCGCTTCCACCTTTGTAAGTTTGTCCAAAATTATATTTTTTGCTATATGAGCTCCTATTCTACCAAACCCTTTCTTGTCCACTCTCATTTCAAGGATATCTCCTTCTTTTACATCTCCTATATACTTTTTTGCCTCCTCTACAGAGATCTCTTTGTCGGGATTCTGGACTTTGCTGACCACGATCTTCTTTTCAATAATCTCAAGATTTCCTGTGTCATCATCATAATAAACCTCAATGTCCCTTTCTCCACCGATGGACCTTTCCACTGCTTTAAGGATTGCCTCTTTTAACACATCTATGATGTCCTTTCTCTTTATTTTCTTCTCTTTCTCTATCTGATCTATTATACTTTTTATTTCAAAACCCATCTTTTTAACAAACCTCCTTTCTTTTGTTTTTAATTTTATACTTCTATTTCTGCTTCTTGAACATTATCAAAGTTTATATTAAACGATGAAAAATTATTCTGTAAGAGAAAGCTCTCATCACCTACAAGTTTGAGCTTACCTACAAGAAGTTTTTTTTCGTTGACGGGGGATTTTAATTTCACCTTTATCTTTTTTCCAATGCAATCTATAAAATCTTCTTTGCTCATCAATTTCCTGTTGACACCCGGTGAGGAAACTTCAAGAAAATATCTTCCTTCTATAATGTCCTCCACATCAAGTATGTGGTTCAATTCTTTTGAAAATTCAGCACAATCTTCCACTGTTACACCGCCAATTTTATCAATGACAATTTTTAATACATTTCCGTATTTCTCCTTTACAAAATAAACCCCCTTTACTTTTACACCTTTCCACTCTGCTATACCCCTTGATATTTCTTCAATCCTTTTTAATACTTCTTCCTTCATGGTTAATAAGATATACCTTTTTTAAAAGTTATTCAAGAAGGTAAGGTAAATCTACATGCGGTTCACTTTGAAGGGGAGGAGGGCAGAGAGTTTTAAATGAGTTTCGCTACATTTATGCTTTTTTCAGAGAAACCGAAACTCTTTGATATATAGGAACATTTTGTCTTCAACAGGAAAAATATGGGGGGTTTAATTGAGTTTTTATGGGAAATAAGAACATAGTAATTTGCTTGACCCTTTGAAACAATGAGATCCACCTCATTTATTAATTTTTTCATATAAGGGGTCATCTCCTCCCATGAGATTCCAAGGGTATCCGGACAGGCTTCAACTATTTCAGCATAGTTTGCAAGCCCAACTGCCAACCCGTCCTCAACCGTGGCATCACTGGTTATCGGTCCTCCCCTTAATGCGGAAAATACCTTTGCTCCTTTCTTACTGAGTTCTTTTATAAAAGGAATGTCCAGAACTATTTCCCCTACATTATCATGTATGTAAAGAACACGGGAAAAAGAAATTTGCAGAAATTTTTCAATATCGTCAACATGAATTTTTCCTTCTACTTCATTCATAAGTTCTTTCTTTAAATTTTTAACATCTTTGTATCCCCTTCCTGCGGTTCTAAAATCAAGATGGTTCCCTGCAATAGCCCATTTTATTGAATTTTTCATCCTTTCTTCGTCTGAAAGGTGTTTCATATCGTTCTCAATGTCTTTTAGAATTTCAAGGCATATTTCGTTTGTCTTTTTTCTCATCTCTTCAAATGGAAAAGGAATTTTTGCTTTTCTTTTCAATATCCGGTGAAGGTGGGTGATGTAAAAAGAAGGGAGTTCCCATCTGTTTATATTCTGGGAAAGAAAAGTCAATCCTTCTTCAATTATTTCTTTTGAAAGGCTTTCATCTAACTGAAGGGATTCAATTGCTCCATAAAGGTCTTTTATGAAACATAAAACACATTCCGGAGAGGATTTCATTTAATTTCTTCCAGTAATTCCTGCATCTCTTCTTTTGTATTCAATTCTGTCACTGCAAACAAAACACAGTTTTTCATTTCTTCATACCATCTTTCAAGCATTATTCCTGATGAAAAATTGTCAGGAATTTTTTTGAAGCGGACCACAAATTCGTTGAAAAAACTACCCGTAAATACACCTTCTGCAACCTTTGATTTAGTCAAGAGGTCATAAAAATAATGTGCTTTTGAAAAATTTAAAATTGCAAGATTTTTAAGACCATCGCCTCCAAGGTATGAAAGAGCAACTGCAAAGGCAATTGCGTTGAGTCCAGAATTTGTGCATATATTGGATGTTGCCTTTTCCCTCCTTATGTGCTGTTCTCTCGTGGAGAGTGTGAGGACATACCCTTTCTTCCCATCTAAATCCGTTGTTTCTCCTACAAGTCTTCCCGGCATGTGCCTTACATATTCCTTTTTACAGGCGAAAAGCCCCAGATGAGGACCTGAAAAGGCGGGAGGGAGGCATAAGGATTGTCCTTCTCCTACTGCTATGTCGCATCCAAAATCACCTGGAGGAGCAAGAATTCCAAGCGAAAGGGGTTCGGTAACACATACCACCATTTTTCCGCCTGTTTCATCACAGAATTTTCTCATCTTTTCAAGGTCTTCAATAACCCCGAAGAAATTTGGATTCTGAAGGATAATGCAGGCTGGAAAATCTACATTTACGAACTCTGTCATTCCAGTTTTTTGGTCAAAAGGGAGTTCAAAAACCCTTTCTTCTCCCACATAAGTTTTCACCACTTCTCTGTATTCCGGATGGAGGGCTCTTGAAATCACAATTTTATCCCTTCCTGTAATTCTCATTGTCATAAGACATGCTTCTGCAAGGGCTGTTGAGCCATCATACATAGAGGCATTTGCCACATCCATACTGAAAAGTTCACAGACTGTGGTTTGATATTCAAATATAGCCTGAAGTGTTCCCTGACTTGCCTCATGTTGATATGGTGTATAAGCGGTATAGAATTCGCTCCTTCCAATGATATGGCGCACAACAGCAGGGATATAATGCCAGTAGATACCGCCGCCCAGAAAACCTTTCATCTTTTTTAATGTGATATTTTTTTCTGAAAGTTCTTCAAAAAACCTGAAAAGTTCATATTCTTCCATTGGTTGGGGAAGGTTTATTTTGGAATAGCGGTATTTTTCAGGAATATCTGAGAAGAGTTCAGAGATTTCCGAAACTCCTATCTCCTCAAGCATCTCTTTTATATCTTTTTCTGAGTGTGGAATGTATGGATTCATTTGCTTTCCTCTTTCACATAATTTCCGTATTCCTCCGCCTTCATCAAATTATTTGTCTCGGAAATATCCTTTATTTTCAATTTTATCATCCATCCCTTTCCGTACGGGTCCTGATTTATATATTCAGGATGTTCTTTTAAAGTTTCATTAGTTTCCAGAACCTCTCCCGAAAGTGGTGAATAAATTTCACTTACTGCTTTGACGGATTCCACAACCCCTATTTTTTCCATCTGCTTAACCTCTTTACCTGGTTCAATGAGTTCAACATAAACGATATCTCCCAGCTGATGCTGGGCATGGTCAGTTATTCCTACTGTTGCTATTTCGCCTTCAATTTTTGCCCATTCGTGTTCTTTTGTGTAAAAAAGTTCCTTTGGCACATTCATTTTTAGCCTCCTCTCTTTACTTTATATGGGACAAATGGTGGATTGACAATTTCTCCTTCCACCTTCTTTTCCCTCACCTCCAAGAATATATCTTTTTCATTGAATTCTCTTTTTATATACCCCATTCCTATTCCACACTTCAAAACTGGTGAAAATGTTCCACTCGTAACTTTTCCTGCCAGTTCTTTATCATAAAAAATGGGATTTTCCTCCCTTGGAACATTTCTTGTTTTGAGTTTGAAGGCTACAAGTTTTTCAGATGGTTTTCTTTTCAAAAGTGCGTCCTTGCCTATGAAATCCTTTTTCATATCAACAAATCTTGTGAGTTCAGCTTCAAGAGGAGTGTTTTTTTCTGTAATTTCGTGTCCGTAAAGCGGATAACAGGCTTCAATTCTCAATGTATCTCTCGCCCCAAGTCCACAGGGAACTGCTCCGAGTTCAATTGCCCTTTCCCATATGGATTCAGGATTCTCACGAGGATAAAACACTTCAAATCCATCCTCTCCAGTATAGCCTGTTCTTGATATTATTGTTGGAAATTCCTTATCTTCTAAAATGAAGAATGAATAAAAGGTCAGTCCCAAAATTTCAGGTTTGTTGAACATAATCTGAATTATCTTTTCAGCATCCTTTCCCTGTAAAGAAATAAGACTGTAAAGTAAAGTTAGATTTGCAATTTTTACATCCCCTTTTCTGTGGTCAATCAGCCAGTTGAAATCCTTCTCTGTATTTATTGCATTTACACATAAAATAAACTTTTTTTCAGAAAGTCTGTAAACTATGAGGTCATCTATAAAACCTCCGTTTTCATCAAGAAGAAAGCTGTATCTTGCTTTGAAGGGTTTAAGGGTATGAACTGTATTTGATAAAACTCTCTCAAGAAAATCAACCGCTGAATCGCCCTCAACCATAATTTCTCCCATATGAGAAACATCAAAAATTCCAGCCTTTTCTCTCACCGCTAATGTCTCTTCAAGGATGCCCCTGTAAAAAAGTGGCATTTCCCATCCTGCGAAAGGCACCATTTTTACATTCAGTTTCAGGTGATTTTCAAAAAGTCGGGTCCTTTTTAGACCTGTTTCCATTGATTATTTTCTTTCCTCAAGTCTCATCCTTGCAGCGGTTATGGTATTGGAAAGAAGCATAGCGATTGTCATAGGACCAACTCCTCCCGGAACAGGTGTAATCAACGATGCCCTATCCTTCGCCTTTTCAAACTCCACATCCCCTCTTAAACCCTCGGGGGTTCTCGTGATTCCCACATCAATTACCACGCTTCCCTCTTTTATCCATTCTCCCTTTATGTAGTGTGGTTTTCCCATTGCAGCAACAAGGATATCTGCCACTGAAACCTTTTCTGGAAGGTCCTTTGTTCTTGAATGGCATATAGTAACCGTGCCGTGATTGTGCATCAAAAGTATAGCAGTTGGTTTGCCAACTATATTACTTCTTCCTACTACAACACAGTTTTTGCCTTTTATTTCCACATTGTAATGCTCAAGGAGTTTCATTATTCCAAGTGGAGTGCATGCTATAAGTCTTGCCCTTCCTTCAAGAAGGAGACCCATATTATAGGGATGAAATCCATCTACATCCTTTGATGGGTCTATACTCTCTATGATTCTGTTCTCATTTATATGCTCCGGGAGGGGAAGTTGAACGAGAATTCCATCCACATTCTTATTTCTGTTTGCCTCATCAATCATTTTTAAGAGTTCCTCTTCGGATATTTCCTGTGGGAGGTGCTTTGTTGTAGAGTTTATACCAACTTCTTCAGACGCCTTTGCTTTGTTTCTTACATATATCTTTGATGCTTCATTATTTCCGACAAGGAAAACCACAAGACCGGGTGGTCTTCCGAGTTCTTTTTTAATTTCTGAAACTTCTTCCTTAAGGCTCTCCCTTATTTTCTGAGACAATGCTTTTCCATCCATCAATTTTTCCATGTTCTCGCCTCTAAATGTTCAGTTTCTTTTTAATAAAACTTTTCTTTTGTTTTTCATCTTATTATTATCAATTTATATTTCAAGAAAAATTCTTTTTATTGTCCCTGGAATTTATAGTGTTTATTGAAAAAGGAATTTTAGGTGTTAAGGTTTAAAGATGTTCATTAAAAAGGAAATTTCAAAAGATATAATCTCTCTTGCAACTCCGGTTGTTATTGCAACCATTTCCCGGACCCTTATAAATCTGCTTGATACTGCATTTCTTGTAAGATTGCCAAATGAAGAAGCAATTTGTTCACTTGCGGGTGTAGGTGTTGGAATAATTTTCCTGTGGGTAATAGGGGGTTTCTTTAATGCCATAGGAGTGGGTACCCAGGCAGTGGTAGCGAGAAGGATTGGAGAGGAAAAAACGGAAGAGGCAGGATTTCCAAAGATGGGAGCAAAGGGAGCAGGTATTGCAGCAACATCTGCTTCCTTCATAGGAGCAATTTATATGATTTCTGTGAGTTTAAGCAGTTCCTTCCTTTCCATGAAATGGGCAAGGATAAGGCTTTAAAGTTAAAAATTTCTATTTTTCTTGAATTTAAAATTTTTTGGAATAATTTTTTTATCAATGGGCACGCGTTTCCAAATTTTTATAGCGCTCGCTTTTTATTATGATAATCCAGAGATTAAAAGGAGGGAGATATGAAAGACATAAAAAAACTTCTTGAAAGGGCGACAAGACCTCAAAAAATATCGGTGGAACTGCACAGGTTCTATGTTGGAAAAGTAGAGATTGTTCCGAAGTGCAGGATAAGTTCTTATGATGATTTTTCTATATGGTATACACCAGGGGTAGCATCAGCGTGCATGGAGATTCATAAATTTAAGGATGCCTCCTTTGACCTTACAAACAGAGGCAACATAGTAGCGGTTGTGTCTGATGGCACAAGGGTTTTAGGGCTGGGAAATATAGGACCGGAAGCGGCAATGCCTGTTATGGAAGGAAAGGCAATCCTTTATAAATATCTCGGAGGAGTGGATGCTTTTCCAGTTTGTCTTGCCACAACAGATGCAGATGAGATAATAAGGGCTGTGAAGTATATGGAGCCATCATTTGGGGGAATTAACCTTGAAGACATAGAACAGCCAAAGTGCTTTTACATTCTGGACAGATTAAGAAAAGAAATGGAAATTCCTGTCTGGCACGATGATCAGCAGGGAACAGCAACTGTTACCCTCGCAGGGCTTATAAATGCTTTAAAAATTGTGAAAAAGAAAATAGATAAAGTGAGGGTGACAATGCTCGGTGCAGGTGCGGCGAACATAGCAATAGCCCGACTTCTCTTTAAAGGTGGTGTTGACCCTTCAAAAACAATTATGCTTGATTCAAAGGGAACACTCCACAAGGGAAGGGAGGATTTGAAGGAAAAATACAAAGAAAAATGGGAGATGTGTCAGATAACCAATGAAATGCAGGTTGTAGGAGGTTTACCAGAAGCCCTTGAAGGAGCGGATGTGCTGATAGCGATGTCTACACCGGGTCCAGATATAGTGAAAAAAGAGTGGATAAAAAAGATGAATAAAGATGCTATAGTTTTTGCATGTGCGAATCCGGTTCCTGAAATATGGCCCTGGGAAGCAAAAGAGGGAGGTGCCAGAATAATGGCAACTGGAAGGTCAGATTTTCCAAACCAGATTAACAATTCACTTGGATTTCCGGGTATCTTTAGAGGTGTTCTTGATGTAAAGGGAAGAACCATTACTGATGATATGTGTGTGGAGGCTGCTTATGCACTTGCAGAATATGCTCAGAAAAAAGGAATAAGCGAAAATTACATAATTCCAAAAATGTCGGAATGGAAGGCTTATGTAGAAGAGGCGGTAAGGGTAGCGTTGAAAGCAATAAAGGATGGAGTTGCGAGGGTGAAATTGAGCAAAGAGGAACTCTATGAGAGAGCAGAGTCCATGATGAAGAGGGCAAGGAAGGAGGTTTCTCTCTTTATGAAAACTGGCTTGATAAAGAAATCTCCAAGCGGATTGGATATATAAGAGTTGAGTAAAATTAAAGAACGAATAAAAAATGAAATGGTGATGATGAGAGAGGGGGATGTGCGTTTACAAACTTTTTATTTCGCCAATGCCTGTTAAGTAAAAGGAGAAGAGAAAGCGGGAGTATCCCTGATAGTCTCTGTAATAGGTAAATCTTATCCCCCAGCACCTGCATGGATTATCATAGGCTAAATTGTAGGTGCTTGAAATGAGTTTTGTTTCAGGTTCAAAGTTTATTGTGAAATTTGTATAAATGGAAACTTGAGGATGAAGGATTATTGTTGG
>JBBIVP010000071.1:1216-9971 GCA_037439705.1 bacterium | reverse complement strand
AAAGGGAGGTCTTTTGGACCTGTCTGAAAAATTTATTCCTCTTAATATTAAAATCCTTTCCTTTTCATCAATCAGCCATCTACCTTTTGAATTTATGAATTCTTTGGATGGCTCCGAACAATGAAGAAAAGAAAAAATTAAAATAAAGACATACTTCAAAACTATTCTTTTTAATTTCATTTTCTTATTTTATAATTTTCACCGGAATAAGTCTATTAAATTTCTAATGCGGTGCCTACGCATCCCGGCACGAAAACTTCGCCGAAGTTTTTAAAAATTTCAAAGTTAGCCTTCAATCCTGTGCAATGACAGGGAACTATTTTTTTAAATTTATACCTCTTAAGGAGATTTATTGTCTTTTCAATTTTCTTCTCATCAGCGCTTACTAAATGTGTTCCACCTATCAGTGCGTAAAATTCTCTTTCTTGTGATTTATTTTATATATCTTCAATTGTGTTGCATTCGCCTGTTTGTCCTCATACCTGTAGGTTACTGTATCCCTTCTCGGATTTTTATAATATGGCAAGGTCTACCGGCATGGTGTCGGGTTGAAATTTTTCTCCCTCCTGAATGAAAAATGTTGGGTCAACTCTTTCAAATTCTGTAACAAAAGGAATTTCACCGCTTGTCCATATACCATCAGCAAGTTTAACGCTTGAATCTGTTAAGACCAGTCTTCCCATTTCTTCTATTTCTTTTTTCTCATACGGAATCCCGATTGAAAGTTCCACATCTACTCCTTTTCTCTTACCAATAAAGTATTTTTTACCAAATACGCCTGGATGGGCATAGATATCTCTTTTTCCTGTAATTTCAAGGACGGGTTTCAATCCCCTTGTGTGGTCTGAATGTCCGTGACTCAATGCTATGCACTTTATTTCGGAAAGGTCAAGTCCGAGAAATTGAGAATTGTTGATAATGCTCATTCCCTGTCCTGTATCAAATAGAACCTTTTCATTTCCATTGTCAATTAGGATTGAAAGTCCGTGCTCGCCTGTTAGAAGAAAACTGACCTCAACCGTGTTTTCTACAAGAATCAGTACCTTCATATTTTTTCACAATAAAACTTCCTGTGATGAGTAAAAGTGATAAAAACAAAATGGCAAGGCTTATGAGAAGGGCATAGAGGGATACATGGATTCCAAACACGAGTGGGGAGGTGCAGTGGACATCGCTGTTTTCTGAATAGCATATTTCAGTTCCTCCCTGAACGAAGTAATCGTTATAAACGAGGATTGAAGAGGCAACAATTGGAAGAATTGAGATTATGGCAGTACCTATGTAAATGGGGTTTTTTTTCAAAAATAGGGCAAGAAGTGAGAGAAGAAGAATGATGACCAGAGAATATCTTGCAATTAAACAATAAGGGCACGGAATTTCTCCACTTGCAGAAAGAGAGAAACTTCCTGTGATACCTATCAGTGAAAAAACCAAAATAAGAATCTTTCCTATTGGAATCGCCTTTTTTATTAAATCCATGCTTTAATGATAACATCCCCCCTTAAATTTTCAAGTTTTTAGAAGCACAAATATCGTTGCGGAGGAGATTTGAGCTCAAAGAAATAAAGTTTGTCCAAGCAAATTTTGAATTTTCTGAAAAATGCCGAGTAATTGAAATTCTCCCCTGCACTAACTATAATTGAAGCATGCGAGTTATATTTTTTACCGGCAAGGGCGGGGTGGGAAAATCCACCCTTTCATGCGCTACTGCAGTAAGAATAGCAAGAAGTGGGAAAAGGGTTGTCCTTGCGAGCCTTGATCTTGCTCACAATCTGAAGGATATCCTTGGAAAGGAGTTTAAAGGCGAAAATTTGGCAGTAATTGAGTTTGATCCCGATGCAGAACTCAGAAAAGGCTGGAACGGGATATACAGGTTTCTAAAAAATTTCCTTGAGGAGCAGGGACTTAATGAAGTCTATGCGGAGGAGATGGTTCTTCTTCCAGGAATGGAGGAGGTTCTTTTTTTCATATCCCTTCTGAAAATAATTGAATCGCAGAAATATGATGTTCTTATTGTTGATGGTCCACCTACCGCTTCATCCCTTAAATTTTTGAGTTTGCCTGAGACCTTGAACTGGTATAAAAATAGATTTTTAAACAGTGCTAAAAGAAGGTATATAAGGGTTAAACCCATTATGGAGAGGTATTTTTACACCCCTCTTCCCGATAAGGATTTTATAGATGATATTGAAACGATTTACGAAAAAATTTTGAAACTACATTCTCTCCTGAGGGATTCATCAAAAACATCCTTCCGCATTGTGACGCTTCCATCAGAGATAGCTTTTAATGAGACCATAAGATTGTATTCTGCTCTTTCCCTTTTTGAATATCCTGTTGATGGAATAATCCTGAACAGATTTTCAGAGGATGAAGAATTTTTTGAAAGGTTGAAATACATGTTTTCTCCCATTTGCATAATGAAACTTGAGGAATTTGAAAAAGAGCCCATCGGATTTGAGGTTTTAAAACGCCTGGGTGAAAAAATCTACGGAAGTATTTCCCCAGATGATTTTCTTTCAAAAATTGAACCCTTGAAGGTAACAAGAAAAGGTCATCAGATGGCCATTGAATTTTTCTTTCCGGGAATGAAAAAAGAGGACATAGAAATGTGGATAGATGGAAATGAACTTGTCATAAAATCGGGTCCTTTCAAGAGGGCTCTGTTTTTTAAGGGAAATGGAAGGATGGATGTGAGAGAAGCAGATTTTTCTCATGGCTGGTTGAGAATCTCTGTATGTAAAAAATGAAAGAGGAAGAAATACTTCAAGAAGTTCTTGAATCAGCAGGAGATTTTTTCGTAAGCGGATTAAAATTTTTGAGTGCCCTTTCCAGACTGATATCCGTAATTCTTCAAAAATCAGGAAAAGGGTCGGTTTCTGAACTCGCTTCCATTAGCCTTTTTAAGCTTTCAAAAGAAATTGAGAGGATTCTTAAGGAGCCTGGAATAATGGGTAAGAAAAAGGGGAAAGCAAAGAAAAAAGGAGGATTTAAAAAAGTAAGGCTCTGAATGGTAAAATCAAAAGTTTCTTGACCTGTCTCTAAAAGATGGTGTATTATGTTGATTGATATGTCAGTCAGAAATTTGAAAGGCGTGGAGGAAAAAAGGGAAAGTATTATCAATTCTGCAATTAGAGTTTTTGCGAGGAAAGGGTTTGAAAATGCGAGAATTTCAGATATAGCAGAGGAAGCAGGCACAGCATACGGGCTTGTTTATCATTATTTTAGCAGTAAGGATGAACTTTTAAAGCAAATAATTGAGGAAAAATGGTCTATTTTTTTAAAATCCATAAAGGAGATTGACGAGAAGGAGAAAGGGCTGAGGGAGAAAATTATAAAAATAACATCTTTGTTGCTGAATACCTATAAAAAATTTCCAGAACTCATGAAGGTTCTTGTTGCAGAATATTCCCGTTCTCCGAGGTTGATAAAAGAAGGTCTTAATGCTCCTTTTCTCAATGTTATAAAAATTTTGGAAAGAATTATAAAAAATGGGAAAAGATCAGGAGAGGTTAGAGAAGATGTGTCTCCACTTATGGCAAGTTTGATGTATATGGGAATTGTTGATACCCTTTTCACCCTTACTGAAATAAATAAAAAGAAATTTGTCAGAAATTTAAAGAATACAGCAGATTCATTGATAGATGTGTATCTTAATGGACTTTGTAAAAAATAAAGGAGGTTAAGGATGGACTTTGAACTCACAGAAGAAGAGAAGGCTTTTAAAGAAAGCGTTTATCAGTTTTCAAAGAAGGAGATCTATCCCGAAAGTTCAAAACCAGAATACGACGAAAAGGGAGAGTTTCCCTGGGAATGCTGGAAGAAGATGGGGGAATTTGGATTGCTCGGACTTCCATTTCCTGAAGAGTATGGAGGGCAGGGAGCATCTGCTATGATGACGGTTCTTGCGAAAGAAGGATTTGCGATGGGTGGTGCTGATGCGGGTTTAACACTTTCCTGGGGCGCCCACACAATTCTCTGTGGTGTTCCTATATGGAAACTCGGGACAGAGGAACAGAAGAAAAAATACCTTCCAAAAATTGCAAGCGGTGAATGGATCGGAGGTTTCGCCCTTACTGAACCAAATGCGGGTTCTGATGCTGGGTCGGTGAGAACCTATGCTGTAAAAAAAGGTGATAGATTTATTCTTAATGGTTCAAAGATATTTATAACGAATGGTCCTATTGGAAGGGTGTTTGTGACCATAGCGGTTACTGACAAAAGCAAGGGTCCGTTTGGAATAAGCGCTTTCATAGTTGAAAGCACATTTAAGGGGTTCAGTGTGAGCAGAAAACTTGATAAATTAGGTAACCGAACTTCTCCAACTGGAGAACTTGTTTTTGAGGATTGTGAAGTTCCTGAAGAAAATCTCCTTGGACCGATTGATATGGGTTTTGCTGAGGTTGTTAAATATATCTTTATGTGGGAGAGGAGCTGTTTGCTTGCCCCTGCACTTGGTTCAATGGAAGCAGGGATAAGAAGGTGTATGGAGTATGCGAGGGATAGGGTTCAGTTTAAAAAATCAATTCTTAAATTTCAGGCAATTCAGAAGAAACTCGTTGAGATGAAGATGAATCTTGAAGCAGCGAGGCAATTGGTTTACAGGGTTGCATGGCTTCTTGATAAGGGAATTCCCGCTCTTGTTGAGGCTTCCCTTGCAAAACTTTTTGTTTCTGAAGCAATTATAAAACAATCTTATGAGAGCCTCCAGATTTTCGGTGGTTACGGATACATAAAGGATTTTTCAGTAGAAAAAGGCTACAGAGATGCAAGGCTTGCTACCATAGGTGGTGGAACATCAGAGATTCAGAAGTCAATCATAGCAAGAGCTCTTATTCAACTTTCAGGCAAGGACATAGAATAGGAGGTAAAAAATGGATTATGAATTCAAAGAAGAGGAAAAGGAAGTTTTAAATTCTTTTAAGGATTTTGTAAAAAAAGAGATTGAGCCAGTGGTAGAAAAGGTGGAGGAAATGGGAGAGGTCCCGAGGGAGATTTTTAGAAAACTTGGCGATTTCGGTTATCTCGGGTGTTTCTTTCTTCAGGAATATGGGGGTTTCGGTCTTTCCCTTATTATAAGTTCTGCATTGTGGGAGGAACTTGCAAGGGTATCTCCATCTATATTTTTGAGCGCCAATGCGAGTATATTGCTTTGCGCTAATTCCATATACATAGCGGGAAATGAGGAAATCAGAAAGAAATTTATTCCACCTCTTTTGAAAGGAGAAAAAATTGGTGCCTTCTGTCTTACAGAACCAGAAGCTGGGTCGGATGTGAGCGGTATAAGAACTACTGCCAAAAAGGTAGATGATGGATATGTGTTGAATGGCAGGAAGACTTTTGTAACGAACGGACCCGTGGCAGATATTTTTGTTATATTTGCAAAGACGGAGCAGGAAAAAGGTAAAAGGGGAATATCCGCTTTTGTGGTTGAAAGGGGAACAAATGGACTTGAAAGTGGAAAGCCTTTTAAAAAACTTGGTGTAAGAGGAAGTCCAACTTCGGAGGTTTACCTTGATGAGGTTTTCGTGCCATTTCAAAATCTTCTCGGTAAAGAGAATGAGGGTTTTTATTATGCAATGAAAACCCTTGAAACAGGCAGGATTGCAATGTCTGCTTTTTCTCTTGGAATTGCTCAGGCATGTCTTGAAGAGAGTATAAAATTTGCTTCAGAAAGAAAAGCCTTCGGAAAGACTATTGCTCATTTTGAGGACATAAGTTTTAAAATTGCTGAGTTGAAAACGCTTGTTGATGAGGGGAGGCTTCATCTCTATAAAGCAGCATGGTTGAAGGAAATAAATTCTCCAAATGCCAATGAGTTCGCATCAATTGCCAAACTTTTCATAAGCGAGCACGCAACGAGAATAGCAAGCGATGCGGTGCAGATTCATGGAGGCTACGGTTATATCTCGGACTTTAAGGTTGAAAGGCTTTACAGGGATGCGAAACTCGGTGAAATAGGAGAGGGCACAAGTGAAATCCAGAGAAGGATAATTTTCAAGGAGATGTTGAAGGAGTATGGAATAGAAATTTAAAACGGATGTTAAAGAGTGTAATCATGAATCAAAATACATGAGAAATTCGTAAGGGTGAGGACGAATCTGAAGTTCAAAGCATTCTTTCCTTTTCCATTCTATCCATGCCATAAGTAAATCTTCAGTAAATACATCTCCTTTGAGAAGGAAGTCATGGTCTTTCTCAAGTTCATTTAATGCTTCTTCTAAACTCCCGGGTGTCTGTGGAACATCTGCCAGTTCTTCAGGCGGAAGCGCATATATATCCCTGTCAAGAGGGTCTCCCGGGTCAATTCTGTTTTCTATTCCATCAAGTCCTGCCATCAAGATGGCTGCAAATGTTAGATATGGATTTGAGGATGGGTCTGGAAAACGGATTTCAATTCTTTTTGCAGATGGAGATGCAGAATACATCGGAATTCTTATTGCAGCGCTTCTGTTTCTTGAGGAATAGGCAAGTCTCACAGGCGCTTCGTAACCTGGCACAAGCCTTCTGTAGGAATTAGTTGTCGGTGCCACAATAGCACAAAGAGCTTTCCCGTGTTTTATTATTCCTCCTATGAAATAAAGTGCTGTTTGAGAAAGCCCGGCATAACCGGAACCTGAAAAAACAGGTTTTCCATTTTTCCATATTGAGATATGGGTATGCATTCCGCTTCCGTTATCTCCAAAAAGTGGTTTTGGCATAAAAGTCGCTACCTTCTCGTGCTTTCTTGCAATGTTCTTTACGACATATTTATATATCATCACATTATCAGCCTGTTTTACAAGTGGTGAAAAACGAAAGTCAATTTCATTCTGCCCTCCGCTTGCTACTTCATGGTGAAAGTATTCAACTGTGATTCCTATTTTTTGCAGGGTATTTGCAATTTCTGCCCTTATGTCCTGAAGGGTATCGTGTGGTGGAACCGGGAAATATCCCCTTTTGTATGGAATTTTGTATCCGAGATTTGGGTTTTCTTCTTCTCCTGTTCTCCACCATCCTTCTATGGAATCAACAAGATGAAATGCCCTGTTTTCTCTGTAATCAAACTGAACATTGTCAAATATGAAAAATTCAAGTTCAGGACCTATGTAAACCGTGTCCCCTATTCCTGTTGATTTTAGATACATCTCTGCCTTTGTGGCTATATATCGTGGGTCTCTGCTATATCTCTGTTTTGTAACCGGGTCAATTATGTTTCCTATTATGCTTATAGTCGGATGGGAATAAAAGGGATTTTCAAAGGCTGTTTCAGGGTCAGGAACAAAATTCATATCGCTTAAATGAATAGCCAGCCATGCTGTGTTGGATGAACCGTCTAAACCGAGAACTTCTTCAAAGTCTTCTTATTTCAGGTATGAGGGTGGTATTGTGAAGTGGTGCATAGTTCCAAATATGTCCGTAAAGAGCATGTCCACGAATTCGTATCTTTTTTCTTTAAGAAGTTTTAAAAGTTCTTCCTTTTTCATTCCGCACCTCCTTTATATTTTTATTTTTAAGTTTTTTCATTTTTACTTTAAAAATTTTTGGTGGTCTGAGCTTATGAATTGCCACTTTTGATTTAGTAAGAATTTTTTCCGCAAGGTCCTTTTTGCTTCCTGAAAGATTCTGCTTTTTTTCAAAAACCGAAATTATTTTATCAAGTTCTTTGTATTTTATTTTCATTTCTTCTTCATCTGTTTGACCTGGCCATAAACCTGCTGATGGTGGTTTTTTTATTATCCTTTCAGGTATTCCGAGAACTTTAGCAAGTTTGTAAACCTCCGTTTTTGTTAAATCGCCGAGCGGAAGTATATCAACTCCTCCGTCTCCGTATTTTGTGAAATATCCCATAGTGAGTTCTGACTTGTTTCCTGTTCCTACTACAAGGTAATTCAAGCGATTTGCAAAATAATAAAGGGTTACCATTCTTAACCTGGGTTTTATGTTGACGACAGGGAGTTCACGGGAATGCGGGTCAATCTCAAGAATTTTTGCAAATTCCAGAAACACAGGTTCAACATTTATTATTTTTGAATTTAACCCAAAATTTTCAACAACAAGTTTTGCGTCCTCTGTATCCTCTTCGGATGAGAAGCAGGGGAGTATGAGGGCGAGATGAGCATCTGGGAATACATTTTTGCAAAGCACTCCCACCACCGATGAATCCACCCCTCCACTCAATCCGAAAACCACCCCTTTTAATTTTGCACTCTCAACCTCTTTCTTTATCCATTGAGAAATTTCTGTCGCCAATTTTCTATAATTCACAAAAACTCCTTTCATGTCATTTTTATTACAAGTTCTGTGCCAGAAATATGTAGATATAAAATATACTGACTGTAAGTAAAGGATAACCTTTATTGTAATTTTTTACAATTTAGTTGAAATTTTTCAAAATTTGCATAAAATAGAAATGTGGGTCCAAGAACAATAAAAGGCTACGCAAATCTGCTCAAGCGAAGAACAATTGAAATGACTACGCTATATGAAGTCAATAAGGTTATTGGTTCCTCACCGAATCCAAAAATTAGCATTAACTCAGCATTGAGGGTGCTTGTTGATTTTCTTGGTCTTAAAAGAGCAGCCATAATGGAATATGACAATAATTCAGGAATGTTGAAAATAAACTATGCATATGGCTATACGCGTGATGAGGTTAAAAATTTTTCGCAAAGACCAGATGGAGGGTTCATTGGGCGTCCAATTAAGTTGGGTATCCCCGAAGTGGTTCTGGAAAATCCCACAAGGCTCGCAATCCCAATGGAAATTCATAATA
>JBBIVP010000071.1:0-1168 GCA_037439705.1 bacterium | reverse complement strand
CGTGTTGTACATAGAGAGGGAATTTACGGACGAGATTACCGTTAATGAGGAATTGAGGTTTTTTAAAGTCGTTTCTTCAATGTTTTCACATGTGATTCATCTTTTGAAAGAGATGGAAAAAACGAAGAACAAACTTATTGAAGAAAATGTGATGCTTAAGGAGCAACTGGAGAGGAAATCTAGTTTTCAAGGAATAGTAGGCATTAGCAAACAGATGCAGGAGGTGTTTAAAATTATAAAGCAGGTCGCTCCTACTGATGCCACAGTGTTGTTGCGTGGAGAGAGCGGGACAGGAAAGGAGCTTGTTGCAAATGCAATACATTCTTTAAGCAAGCGTTCAGACAAGCCATTTATAAAAGTAAACTGTCCTGCAATTCCAGAGACCTTAATAGAAAGTGAGTTGTTCGGGTATGAACGAGGTGCGTTTACAGGGGCTACCGAGAGGAGGAAAGGAAGATTTGAAATTGCTAATGGAGGAACTATTTTTCTTGATGAGATTGGTGAGGTTCCATTGAATGTTCAATCAAAATTGTTAAGGTTTCTTGCGGAACACTCTTTTGAACGAGTAGGGAGTTCAAAAACAATAAAGGTGGATGTTAGGGTAATTGCAGCGACAAACAGGAATCTTGAAAATATGGTTGAAGAGGGTCGGTTCAGGTCAGACCTTTATTACCGGTTGAATATCGTCCCTATAATTTTACCTCCCCTCAGAGAGAGAAAGGAGGATATCCCGCTTCTTGTTGAAGATTTTTTAGTTAGATTCAACAAAATCTATAATAAAATAGTTAAATTAACTGATAGAGCGCTAAGAGTCTTAATTGAATATCCATGGCCTGGGAATGTCCGTGAACTGGAAAATTGCATTCAACGAATTGTCGTTCTTTCAAATAAGAAGATCGTTGACCAGGATGAATTACCTTTACCAGTCATCTATCCGGAAATAAAAGTAGCATCTGGAGATAATGAGACAGGGATGGTAAAATCCTATCCTCTTGATGAAATAGAGCGAAACACAATTATTAAGGCGTTAAAGGATTCAAACTGGAAAATTAAAGATGCTGCTATAAAACTCGGCATTACTCATAGGCAGCTGAATTACAGGCTTAAAAAATACAAAATTGTAAAAATATACAAAATTGTAGAAAATTAACCAATTTATGTGCCGTAT
>JBBIVP010000070.1:0-10007 GCA_037439705.1 bacterium | reverse complement strand
TGTGAAAATGCAGATGGATTTCAACGGAGATGGGAAAATTTTAATAATGAAATGGCAAAAACCAAAGTAGATGCTCTTGGCAGGTTTAAGGTTTCAATGTGGGTTCCCATGGATTTTAAAGGAAATGATGGTTCACTTCTCTGGTCATTCACAACAGATGGAGAAGTAGATTCTTCACCCGCGATAACAGATTTTGACGAAGATGGAAACCCTGAAGTAGTTGTCGATTCTTCTGAACATAAACTTTATGTGTTAAACGCCGAGGATGGCAGTATTGTCTGGACATATCTTTTGAAAAATTCTGTGAGGTCTTTGCCAGTTATCGCCGATATTAATGGAGACGGAAAAATGGACATAGCAGTTTCAGATGAAGCAGGAAGGGTTTATGTCCTCATATCTCTTTCATATCTTTCTATACGGAATGAGTGTTTAAATTTTTTGACCCGGTTTATTCAAACCCTATCCTCTGAAGGAGGGAAGGGTTTTTTAAAATTTCTTCCTTTGTGGAAAAGGCAATTTTTCTTCCGTTTTCAAGGACCATAATTTTTGTTGTTAGTTTTTCAAGGAACTCAAGGTCGTGTCCCGCAATCAATGTTGTTTTCTTCAAAGATTTTATTATCTCTAAAAGTTCTCTTTTCCCTTTAGGGTCAAGCCATGCTGTTGGTTCATCAAGGATAAGAATTTTTGGGTCATGGATAATAGCGCTTGCTATACAGACCTTCTTCTTTTCGCCGTAACTCAGTTTATGGCTTTCCCTTTCCTCACATCCTTCAAGCCCGACTTTTTTCAAAACCTCCTTCAGCCTTTCAAGGACGAATTTCTCATCATAGCCCTTTTGAAAGAGAGAAAATCCAACATCCTGAAAGACCACTGGCATGAAAAGCTGGTCATCGGGGTCCTGAAAGACAAAGCCTATTTTTTCCCTTATTCCATTAAAACTTCTTGATGAAAGGAGGGTTCCATCAATAATTACCTTTCCTTTTGCCTTCAAAAGCCCACATATTGAAAAAAGAAGGGTTGTTTTTCCGGAACCATTTGGACCTATTATCCCTATGACTTCTTCTTCCTCCACATTAAAGGTTATGTTCTCTATACCATTTTCTGTTTCTGGATAAAAAAAGGTAAGTCCTTCTACCTCAATTATTTTCTTCATACAATCCCTTCATCTTCATAACCGTTCCAATCCTTTCAGCCCTCTTCATACTCCTTGCGAAAATAGAAAAAAGGATTCCTGAAATGCTTCCAAAGCGGATTTTTTTCAATTCCCCTCCTCTCATCCTCCATGCCCTTATACTTCTTTCTGTCTCATCGGTCAGAAGAAAAAAGTATCTGTATCCAAAGGCTGTGAGCAATCTGAATACCTCAGGTACACCCAGTTTTTCCATTCCTTTCATGATGGACAGAAAAGGTGTTGTTGTAAGGAAAAGGAGAAAGAATAGAATTGAAGATAAAATTTTTAAAAAAAATATTGCTTTATCAGGTGGATTCATAAAAATGACAAGAATTAGAAATGGAAAAGCCATCAGAACTCTCTTTAATACAAATTTTAAAGGAATATCAGAAATTTTAAAAAGAATAAGAGCAACAATTATGAAAAAGGAGGGCAGGAAATAAGAATTTAAGGGCAAAGAATTGATGAGTATTGGAATAAAGAAGAGGGGTCCTTTTACTTCAAGGGGAAGGAGGTGAATCAGGCTTTTTTTATAAGCAAACCTGTCAACTGGACTGTGCTTCAATTTTTTTGAATAATTTTAACACAAAAAATGTAATTACTCCATCAATGAAAGCGGGAAAGAGATTCCCGACAGCCATTGCGGTTGCTCCCCTTAAAAAGGACCCCCTGCCTGAAAGATATAACTCAAACGCACAGGTGATGCTTCCGCACATTACTGCAAGGAACGAAAGGATACCTCCTGAAACAGAATAAAACCTTCCCGATTTTCTTGTGATAGAACCAAACAGTGCTCCCCATCCGCTTATGTTCAATATGTTTGCACCAAGGCTCAAAATTCCGCCGTGCTGAAAGAGGATTGCCTGAAGGAAGAGTGCGGACGATGCACATATAAAACCCTGCCATCCTCCAAGAATTGCCGAGATGAGAACAACACCTGTGAGATGAGCTGATGTCCCTCCTGCGACGGGAAAAGCAAACATGTTGACTGCAAAAACAAAAGCAGTAGCAATCCCCATCCTTGCTATGGAATCTGAAGACATTTCCCTTTCCACCTTTTTTGCAGATAAAAGAATTAGTGCCCCTGCAATTCCATCAGTTATGGCAAGTGTTTTCAGGTCAAGAAAACCTTCGGGTATGTGCATGTCTTCTTTTCTCCTTTATCAGGAGGGCATAGGAGATTATTCCGCTTATTCCAAGGATTATGCTGATACCCGTAACAATTTTTTGCCATTGCGTGAGCCTTCCTTTCTCTTCCGTTTTTAAGACTCCACTGAATTCAATTTCTTTAACCACCCCGTGCCCGAGACCATCATCTATTTCAATTCTCCACTTTCCGTTTTCATCAGGATAAAAAACAACCCTTCCTTCATTATCCGTTTGTAAGTTCTTTTCTTTCCCTGAGGGACTTACAATTTTTGCATCCGCAGAAGCCATTGGCGTGCCATCCGCATATTGAACGATAATCTCTACACCCTTCACCTCTCTTATCTCTGTCTCAACTCCGTGCATGATAATCATGAAGGAAATGAGAAAAAGCATCATTTTACCCCCACCACTATTGATAATGGCTTTCCATTCAGTTCGCTCAGAAGAAGGAAAAGCCCTTTATCTTTCACCTTAAAAGATATTCTTACGCTGGCGTCAGGAAAGAGTGTTTTTTTATCTCCTTTTTCTGTATAAAGCGTCCATGAGAGCCCCAAATCTGGTGAAAATTCTATACCCACTTCCTTTTCGTTTTTGACTGTTTGAATTTTTTTGGAAATGGAAAATGAATCTCCACAAACTTTTTTCACGAGTTCTTCTTTTATTATGTTTTCTTCTTCAGGAATGTAAAATCCGCAATATACCACCTTTTCTCCCCTCTCAAAAGAAAAGGCAAGCAAACCGCTCTCTTCAATCCCTTTTGAAAACAGGAAATTCTCGCCTCTTTCAAGAATTAGTTCCTTTATTCCCCCTTTTCCATAAAGATAGGAATGAACTGCTATGTTCTTTCCGGGTGCCATCTCTGTTTGTGGAAAGTCGTGACCTCCGTAGATTCTGACCTCATTTCCTGAACGAAAAATCCAGAAATCGTGGGCAGTTGAAATGGATGGAATAAAGAAGATGAAGAAAAAGATAAATGTTTTCATTTTTAACTTCATATTTTCACCTCAGAAAACATACATCAACTGAACCGCAGCCTTCTCCGTCCATACTGTTTTCTCATTTAATGTGAAGCCTGCTCCGAAACCAGCTTTCATCCTTATGCTCTGGGAGATTGGAAAGTATATCCCCGGAAGAAAGATAATCGCACCTTCCTCTTCTGTATGGGTTCCTTCAATCTCTATTCCACCAGCAATTCCATGCGCCTGAGATGTGAGAGGGATTTTTGCTCCAAGCATCCATAAAACTTCATAATCTCCATTTTCATCTATTGAGCCACCTGCATTGAGGGTTATGTTGCTGTGGACGCCAAAGTCTCTGCTCAGAATGAGTTTTCCTTCAAAAGTATGGGTTCCACCTATGAGTTTTCTTGAGCGATGAAACGGATATTCGTAGCAGAGGGAAAGGGCAATATCCACGGGAAGCTGTTTGTATTTTGTAAGCTGGATGATTAAAGATGGAGCAATGGCTTCAAAGAATGGAGAAGTTTCTTCTTCTGATATTCCCTCTAAAAAATGCCCTCTTCCGAATTTGGAAAGATGGATGTGGGCGTCAAACATCACTCTTTTCAGAATTCCGTATGAAATTCCGGGCGTTAACTCCCAGTGGTCAAGACTTGCATCTGATTTGTCGTCAACAAAGTAATCATATCTCAGATAGAAGACCGATTCTTTCTTTCCCGCTATGGAGTATGATTCCACATCCATGTATTCAAGGGCATGATGTGAGAAGGCAGTTGCCGGAAAGAGAATAAACCCTAAACCCATGAGCATCCCTCCGATCCATTTTCCATTTTCCCTTCGTCCATCTTCTTTTTTCATCTTCCACCTCCTGTGTTATTTTTTTTAAAAAAATAACACCAAAATTTTAAAAGTCAAGAAAAATTTGAATTTTCTGTTTCTTATCCCCTTTCCCTTACATCAATGATTCTCAGAGATAATTTCCCTTCCCTGTTGAGAAACGGAGTATAAAGCACCTCAAGGTCTCCACAGGGAAAGGATTCGTCTGAAAAAGCAGTATATCCTTTTCCGTTATCAATGAGGGTGTACGCAAATCCCTTTTTTGCCTTCCTCGGATTTATTAATTTCACCTTTCTTACAAGAAATACGGGCTCAGGATTTCCCTCTCCAAATGGCTCAAGATAGGATAAAATTTCAACATCTTTTTCTGAAAGGGAAGAGGGACTGGCTTCCTCATCATACTCAATGAACGGGATTCCCAGTTTTACCTTTTCGTTTACATATTTCAAAAAAGAACTTTTAAATTCATCTAAATTTTCTTTTTTAAGAACAAAACCAGTAGCGGATGCATGACCGCCGAGGGAAATAAAATTTTTTTCAAAATTTCTTAAGATGTTTGTTATGTGAATCCCTTCTATGCTTCTTGCAGAAAACCTGAGAATATCTCCATCCTTTGTTCCAAGAAGAACAGGGCGATAAAATTTTTCTGCTATTTTTGATGCTACAATTCCTATTACGCCGGGATGCCAGTTATCGGAAAACAGCACAATTGCTTTATCTTCCTCCGGAAGTTCCTCAACCATTTTCGTGGCTTCCTCAAGTATTTCTTTCTCAATTGCCTGTCTCTCCTGATTTTTATTGTTCAGTTCTTTTGCAATTCTTGAAGCAGAGAGGGTATCCCTTGTCAGAAGAAGGTGAAGCGCTGAGATTGGGTCAGATACCCTTCCAGCAGCGTTTATTCTTGGACCTATAACAAAACTTAAATGAAATGTGGAAAGGTTTTCAAAAGACAGCCCGCTTTCCTTAATCAATGCCCTCAACCCTTCCCGCTTTGTCTTTCTCAAAACATCAAGCCCTATCTTTGTCATTATGCGATTTTCGTTTCTCAATGGAGCCACATCCACAACAGTAGCGGTTGCGACCAGATCAAGAAATGTAGCAAGATTTGGTTCTTTTATTTCATTGTATTCACCTATTTCCCTTATGTATTTTCTCAATCCTATGCACAGATAAAAGGCAACTCCTGCTCCACAGAGAAATTCGTCCTTGAAGCCACTTCCTTTAATTGATGGGTCAAGAATTGCAAAGGCTGGAGGAATTTTTCCTGATGGAAGGTGATGGTCTGTGATTATCACATCTATTCCAAAATTTTTTGCCCTTTCACAGGCAGAAAATGAGTTTATTCCACAATCCGCTGTGACTATTACCCTTACTCCTTTTGTCTTCAGTTTTAAAACTATCTCTTCGTGAAAACCGTATCCGTGCTTTATCCGATGTGGAACAAATACTGTAAGATTTGCTCCGTGGAGGGACAAAAAGTCGTAAAGAATTGCTGAGGCGCATAGTCCATCCGCATCGTAGTCTCCGTATATGCAGATTTTTTCCTTTTTCTTTATCGCTGTATAAATCCTTTCCGCAGCCTTTTTCATATCTTTTATTAGGTATGGCTCGGTTAATTCCTTCAAGGACGGATTTATAAAATTTGAAACCTCTTCAGGCTCCTTTATTCCTCTGTTTCTCAAGACCTTAGCGACAGATGAAGAAACTTGCAGTTCCCTTTCTATATTTTCATGTCCATTTCCTTCCCTTTTTTTCCAGTTCCTTTTAATTACGGGAAACATGTTTGAAAATAAAATAAAGGGGAAAAAGGAATATAAAAGGATTGAGCGTGCTGGATGATGAGCATCCGCATCCCTCTTCACTTACATAATCCGAAGGTCCGCTTACAATTTCAAATGAGTTCTCAAGGATGGCTGTATACGGGGTTTCTCCTGGATTGTTTATAAGAACGACTGAATATAATCCTTCTTCTTTTCCCATGAGGTTAAAATATGCTTTTATCTGCTCTGCACTTATAGTCTGTGTGGAATATGCTTTTATAGTTGATGAACGATTTATGAGGTGAACGAATACGGAATTTGAGAAACCTTTTCCGTAGATGTTTAGTTCAAAATTGCTTTCAGAATTTGAGCCCTTTTCAGGATAAATACTTTCAATAACAGGAATTCCATCTTTAGGATAAAGATATATTATGCCGTTTATATCATCAGGAGCGAGGTCTCTTTTTTCAGTATCGCATGGAGGAGATGAGGGATACATTGTGGCTCCTTCAATGTTTGAATGGTCCAGTCCGAAGAAATGACCTGCCTCATGGGTTATGACATTTCTCAGGTCAACTAAATTGTTAGAAGGGCATGGAGAGGGAGGATTGAGCGTCCATTTAAAATTAACTCCGTTCAAAGCCATATCAGCCTCAATGATCTCTCCTGTATCCTCATAATAGATAACTGTTGTTATGGCGATAGCACCCGCATCATCCTCCCAGTTCTCCTCAACCCATCCAACAACATTTTTAATCTCCTTATTCGTTCCAGTTTCTTTTTCAGGGATTAGAGGGGTGGTTCCGAGATAATTGCTCTTTATGAAGCTTCCATATACTTCCCATGCCTTAAAAGATTGATTTACTTCATTAATAATGGAGTTCATATCCGCTATGTCATCTGAACCTTTTTCATTTATGTAAAACCCAACAGGAATTGATTCCCTCGGCCACTTTACTGCTATCCCATCTCCTGTTTTATAAACATTAAAACCCGAAGATATCAAATAAATAAAAAGAAAAAAAATTTTATCTTTCCTCAAGAAGCCTCCTTATCATGAGAACAAATTCCTCATACCCCCATCTCCTCTCCTCAGGCTTAACTATTCTCCCATCTTTGTAAACTGATAAGCCTTCTGCATTATTTATGACAAAATCAATCCCGTTTTCATTTATTATTTTAAATTTACCGAGAGCCATACCGGAGGGATAAAAAAATTCTCCCCTTTTCTTTAGAAAAAGTATAACCCTTTCGCCCTTTTCAAAGGATGGATTTCCTGATACTTTCTCCACAATATTTCCAATTTTTCCACCTTTTATTTTCAATGTCACTGCATCTGGAAAATCTCCCTTGAAGGAATTTGAAATTTTCACTTTTACATAGGTGTATATGTGTTTTGATTCCATTCTGGAGGAAATTTCCAGAACCTCACCCTGAACTATGAGGTCAGAGGTCTTTGCCAGTTCATTTAGGGAGAAATCCTTTATAATTGTTGAGAAAAATAAAAATAAGATAAACCCCATTTTTTTTTATTTTATTCCTTCTTCCAGCGCCTTTTTCTCTTTTTCTTTCCTTTTGTCCCAGTATGGAATTACCCTTTTTTCAAGAAACTCCTGAAACTTTTGATTGAATTTTGAAGGATGCTCCATTATCGCTATATGTCCGCACTTTGTCATAATAAAGAGTTCCGCGTATTTTTCTTCTCTGTCAAAATTTATGTCCTCCACAATTCTCTTTGAGGATGTCCAGAGAACTATTGGGTCTGCCTTTCCAGCAACAACGAGGGTTGGAACGCTTATATGAGGAAGAATTTCTGATAGGTCTATATCAAGCATTGCTCTCAAAGACATTGCTCCAACTTTTGATGGCGCTTCTTTTATCTTCAAAATTATCTCATTTAATTCATTTTCGTCTAAATATCCCTGATTTATGAGTGTTCCTGTCAGTGCTACTTGGATGAAGTAGTTGAAATACGTGCTTCTTGAAACGATTATATTTTTAAAGAGGTCAATAATTGGTATTTTTTCAATTATTTTCAATATCCATGTCAGAAGAAACTGATACTTGCTCAATTTTTTGAAAAAGAGGTAATCAAGGGGATTGGCATCAGGTGCACTCACAAGAACGAGTCCTGCAACCCTCTGTGGGTATTTTTTGTAAAACTGAAGGGCAATGAGTCCCCACATTGAGTGCCCAACTATTACAGCCTTTTTGATCTTTCTTTCATCAAGTATGAGTTTTAAATCTTCGGCTGAATCCTCAATGTACGTTTTTGCTGTGCTTTTTCCAAGCTCTGAACCAAAACATCCCCTGTTTCTTATTGTTATTATATAATAGTCGTTTTTGAATGCTTCTATCTGCCGCCTCCATATCATTGGAAATGCAAGCCAGCCGCTTCCAAAAACAATAGTTCTTTTTTCTTTTATTTGAGATTTGTTTTTTGGAATGTAATAGGCATAATAGATTTTTGCTCCATCAAAAGACCTTATCCGTGTTAACTTTCCACCGAGCGGAGTTTTTTCTTCCTTCTTCTTCTTCTCTTTCTTTTTTAATTCAGGAAATTTTATTATTTTTGGTATCTGAGCAAGAAAACCCATCTTTTTTTCTTTTTCCATAATTGCTTTAATTTTATCAGATTTAAAATATATTTCAACTTTTTAAAGAATTTTTGCCTTCAACCTTTTCTCTTTTATGAAAAAGCAGGTTTATTTTTCTTCTATCAATTTAAAGTTGAGGAGGTCTGAAAGGGTTCCTTTTGGTTTATCAGACCATTCCACCTTTACCCTCATTCCTGATTTTATTTTTTTCCAATCCTTCCAGCCTTCAAGCCTTCCCATGAGCCAGGAATCTGACCCATCAAGTTTGACGCATACAACTATGCTTATCTCTTCAAGTGGATTTCCCCTTATGTCAGCAAGGTTTACAGTAAAAGCACCTATGGTTCCCTCGTTTTTAACCTCCACTATTCTGTAGATATCAATGTGACATTTCCTGCAATATGTTGGTCCCGGAACATAAACAGTTCCGCACTTATGACACTGCCTTCCCAGAACCTTCTTTTCCTTGAATCCCTCCATGAGAAGCACTAATCCATCCGCTTCTATTTTCCATTTCATTGCGCTAAGGTCCCAGTAAAAATATATTTCCTTTGTTTCCTTTAATTCCTCTACTTTCATTTTTTCCTCCTATTTTTTAACTGGGCTATCCCCAAGAACCGTCACGGTGTTAAACTGAAACAATCCGCCCCATCCATGAGCAACTGCATTCTTAAACCTTCTGGGAACCTGATGCCCTCCTTCTGCAATGCCCATTACCTGAAGCGCTGCCTCTGCCACCCTTACAAGCGCTGATGCACCTATGGCATTTGTGCTCGTCACTCCTCCTGATGGATTAACGGGAAGTTCTCCGTCAATGTTGTAATATCCTTTTTCAATGAGTTTTGGTGAGGCACCATCGTCTACGAGAAGCAATTTTTCCGGCCACATAAGAATCTGATGGGCAAATCCGTCATAGACCTCAGCAACCTGAATTTCCTTTCTGGGATTCTTTATCCCTGCCTTCTTGTAAGCCCTCCTCGCAACAATTTTGCATATTTCCTGGTCAGCGGGGTCTGTAATCTGTCCGTCGTGAACATTTCCTATGGTTGCATCGGAGCTTCCGCAGGCAACACCTTTAACCCATGCAACCCTGTCCGTTTCAGCATATTTTTTTACCTTCTCTTCAGCAACTATTATTACAGCGCAGGCTCCACAGGAAGTAGGGCAGGTATGACCGTATCTCAATGGATAGGAAATTATTGGTGTTTTTGCTATATCTTCTGGTTTGCAATCAGGAATCTGAAGATGGGCGTATGGATTCTTTGCTGCATTTGACCTAGCAAGAGCAGCCGCCATATCAATGTGTTCAATTCCTCCTCCAGACTTTGCAAGGTAAGACATTGCCTGAAAGGAAGCACCTCCTGTTGAACCACCGCCTCCACCCATCAATCCAAGTCCACCTCCTCTTCCGCTGAAGTCGGGACCGAAATGAGCGAGGGAAAATACTTCCGGAAGAAGTATTCCACCAAGACCAATCTGTGCATCTCCTTCATCGTCCTATACCCATACTATTGCGCATACAACATCGTAGACC
>JBBIVP010000069.1:3739-10011 GCA_037439705.1 bacterium | reverse complement strand
ATGTTTTTTAAAAAAGTTCTTCTCCATTCCATATATCATCTATTTAAGGGGAGGAGATGTCCCTGGTTTTTTTAGCGATGAACTTAAATTTTATCACAAAATCACACTCCCCGTTCAGAAAATAATTTTTAGAAATGCTTCCGGTATTCTTTCTGTAAGTGAAAATTTAAAAGAACTGGTAAAAAGATATTTGGGAGAAATGGATATAGAGGTTGTTCCAAATGGAATAGATTTAGAAACCTATTACCCCGTGGTGAAAAAACCAGAACAACTGATAAAATTTCTATTTGTAGGAAGGTTTACATCACAAAAGGGTCTACATTTTCTAATATCAGCGGCAAGGGAATTAAAAAATAATAAAAAATTCAGGTTGATTTTAGCAGGAGATGGTTCGTTGAAGAGGGAGATTCAGGAAATGGTGAAGAAGTGGGGATTGGAAGAATATGTTGAATTTAAGGGGTGGGTAAATAGAGAGGAAATTCCCACGCTATACAGAAATGCGGATGTTTTCGTTTTTCCTTCCGTAGACGAAGGAAGTCCAAATGTGCTTCTTGAAGCTCTTGCCTCGGGCCTCCCCACTATTGTTACCCCTTTAAAGGGTTGTGTTGAATTTATCAAAGATGGATTAAATGGTTTTATAGTTGAACAAAAAAATTATCTTCATTTAGTAGAGGCTATGAAAAAATTTCTTGAAAAGCCTGAAATCATTTCTGAAATGGGAAAAGAAGCAAGAAAATCGGTTGAGAATATGGGCTGGGACAGGATAACGGAGGAGATAATAGATTTTATCCATAAAAAGGGGCTGGCTAAATGATTTCAAAATTTTTCAATTATTTAAAAAATAAGTGGTATGCTCTTCTGAGCGAATATTCCTCTTCAAAAATTTACTGGACGATTTCATCCTCATATTTATTATCTTGGAAGATTGTGAAAAATTGTTTTACCGGAAAAAAAATTCAAAAAATTCTTGACCTCGGGGCTGGTTTATCAGTTTTTCGTGGGGTTCTAAAAGGGTATTGCTCAGAATATATTTCCCTTGATGTGACATATCATATGGGACTTGATGTAGTTTCAGATGGTAAATACCTACCATTTAAGGACCTTTCCATAGATTGTGTGTTTTGCTGGTTCGTTCTTGAGCATGTTGATGAACCCTTTCTCATTTTGAAAGAAATAAGAAGGGTCCTGACCGAAGAAGGTGAGATAATAATTGGTGTTCCGCTTTTTTTCTACCAGCATGGGGAGCCCTTTGATTATCACAGATGGACCGCCTTTGGATTGAAATATCTTTTAGAGAAAGGAGGATTTGAAGTAGTAAAAATTTATCCTTTCGGAACTTTACTCACTCTTTTCACATCCACGCTCTCAGCTTTTCTGTTATCCGCTACATCCTTTCCTGTTGTAAAAGTATTAGGATATCTTATTAATGCATTGCTGGTTATTTCTGCACTTCCTTTTGAAATTGTGTGCGATATCATAAATAAAAAACTAAATGGAAAATTCTCATTGGGTTTTGTAGCCCTTGCAAAGAAGGGAACTTCCACCAGATAACTTGCTCAAAAATCCAGATTTGAAATAATAAAGCCTATGGATAATAGACCAACTGTTGCTTACATAAACCTTGATAACCTGATTCACAATTTTTATGAAATAAAAAAGAAAGCAAAGGGTGGAGAGGTTTTGTGCGTGGTTAAGGCGAATGCCTACGGTCATGGATTGATTGAGGTATCAAAGGTTCTCTCAGAAAAAGGAGCGAGATGGTTCGGGGTTGCAACAGCGGGAGAAGCTGATATTCTGATAAAGAGCGGAATAAATGAAAAAATTCTTGTTCTCAATGGTGTATTTCCCGGAGAGGAAGATTTTCTTGTTAATCACAATTTGAGGGCTGTTGGAGGGAATTGAAAGGATGAATGAAGCAGGAAAAAAGAGGGGAAAGAAGGCTTTGATTCAAATAAAGATAGATACAGGGATGGGGAGACTCGGGTTTCTGCCAGAGGATTTCAGAAGCCTCATGGAGAAAATAAGAGATTACAGGTTCATCCTGCTTGAAGGAATTATGTCTCACTTCGCCTATGCTGATTTGAAGGATATGGAATTTATAAAACATCAGTTAATGCTTTTCAAAAAATGCATCAGGGATACAGATTTCAAGGGAATAAGGCACATTGCAAATAGTGCCGGCACGATTCTCCTTCCTCCCTCACACCTTGATATGGTGAGGTGTGGAATTGCCCTTTATGGAATATACCCTTCCCGGGATTGCAGGTTGAAGATCCCTTTAAAACCGGTTCTATCACTAAAAACAAGAATTCACTCAATAAAAGAGCTCCCGAAAGGATACGGAATAGGATATGGTCACACATACATATTGAAAAGAAAGAGCAGGGTTGCAATTATTCCTGTTGGATACGGGGATGGATTTTTGCGTGCCAATTCAAACAAGGGGTCTGTTATTGTGAATGGAAAACTATCTCCTATAATTGGAACAGTTTGTATGTATTTGACAGCCATAGATGTTACCGATGTTACAGAAGCAAAATTGGGAGATGAGGTGGTCATAATAGGCGAGCAGAATGGAAGAAGTATATCAGCAGAAGAACTTGCAGTTTTTTCATCAACCATTCCGTACGAGGTTCTCTGTCTTTTGACAAGCAGGGTAAAAAGAATATTTACAGGAGGGCAAAATGCCAGTTCTTCCATTTAATGATAAATATCCTTTGATTGGTAAAAATGTTTTTATAGCAGAAAATGCCATTATAATTGGGGATGTAGTCATAGGGGATAATTCAAGCATATGGTTTGGATGCGTGGTTAGGGGGGATGTAAATTTTATAAGAATCGGTGAGAGAACAAACATTCAGGACCTTTCAGTCCTCCATGTGACAGAGGGCACAAATCCACTGATAATAGGGAATGGTGTAACTGTTGGGCACAGATGCGTCCTTCACGGATGCACTGTAAAAGATGGATGCCTCATAGGAATAGGAAGTGTAATACTTGATGGGGTTGAGGTTGGGGGAGATTCGATTGTTGCTGCTGGCTCTCTTCTTCCTCCAAATAAAAAATATCCCCCAAAATCCCTCATAATGGGTTCTCCAGCGGTTGTGAAACATGAGTTATCAGATGATGAGATAGAAAGGATAAAGGATTATGCGAAAAGATATGCGAAATATTCCATTCATTACCTCAACGAGTTCTTCTCCCATTCAAAATGAAAAAAATTTTTCTATTTCTCACATTGGTTTTAATAGGATGTGGAGGGAAGAATAATAAACATTTAGTTCTCGCCTTCTATTACCCATGGTACGGAACACCTGATGTAAGTGGATTCTGGAGGCACTGGGATGAGGGCGGGCACAATCCGGAGGATGGTGAGAGAGAAAGCAGAGATATAGGAGCAAGCCATCATCCCTATCCAGATGTTTATGACTCGTCTTCCTCAGAAGTGATTGAGAGGCATTTTGAAACCGCTGAAAGGTGCGGGATAGACGGATTTATTTTTTCATGGTGGGGAATGGGGTCATTTGAAGATAATGTTTTAAATAAGTCCTTTGAAATTGCTGAAAGGAAGAAATTTAAAATAAAACTTTCAATATATTATGAAGAGGTGCCAGAAAAAGGAATTGAGGGAATAATTGAAGGCATAGAATATCTTTCTAAATTTTTTGAAAGGGAGAATTTTCTGAAATGGATGGAAAGACCTGTAATTTTTGTATACCAGAGAGCCATATTTCCTGGATTCTCATCCCCTATGGTTTCATGGAAGGAAATTGCGAATTCTTTTGAAAATGTGATTTTCGTTGGAGATGTAGCAACTTACTTTTTTTCTTCCCTTCTCGTTAAGCCTTTCATAAAAGATGGATTTTCGGGAATTCACATATACAATCCACTTTTTGACCTCCTTTTTGGAGGAGATATAGGAAATTCATACCTTAGGTTTGCAACAATTGGCAAAATCAATGAAATTGTTTCTGCACTCACTGTAATTCCAGGGTATGATGACAGGAATATAGGAAGGGAAAATCCTCTTTTCATTGACAGAAAAGAAGGAGAACTATACAGGGAATTGTGGGAAAAGGCTATTTTTGCTGAACCGGATTGGGTATTAATAACGAGTTTCAATGAATGGCATGAGGGAACGGAGATAGAGGAGAGTTATGAATTTGGAGATACTTACCTTCAGATTACAGAAGAATTTTCAGGGAGGTTTAAAAAATGAAAATTTTTGAGCCCATAAGGGTTGGGGGTCTTGAGTTAAAAAACAGGCTTATAATGCCTCCTATGGCAACGGGTTTTGGAAATCCTGATGGTACGGTAAGCGAGAAGCTTATCAGTTATTACGAAAGAAGAGCAAAAGGTGGGGTTGGACTCATAATTATTGAGGCCACATCAATTCATCCTCTTGGAATAGGATTTCCTGGAGGACTTGGAATATGGGATGATAAATTCATTCCGGAATTGAGGGAACTGGCGAGAAGAGTGAAGAAAAATGGAGCAAGGTGTGCAATTCAGCTTTTTCATGCTGGAAGGCAGACCCGTTCAAAGATAATAGGAGCACAGCCCGTTGCCCCTTCACCTGTTCCGTGGTTTCCAATGGGAGAGATGCCGAGGGAATTGAGTTCAGAAGAAATTGAGGAACTCGTTGAGATGTTCGGGGAGGGGGCAAGAAGAGCAAGGGATGCGGGATTTGATGCGGTTGAGATTCACGGTGCTCATGGTTATCTTATCTGTCAGTTTCTCTCACCTTCTTCAAATAAAAGGAAAGACGAATGGGGTGGAAATACTTATGAGAAAAGGGCAAAATTTGCAATTGAATGCATAAGAAATGCCATAAAAAAAGCTGGAAGCGATTTTACTTTCCTTTTTAGAGTTTCAGCTGATGAGTTTGTGGGGGACGGATTAAAAATTGAGGAGACGGAAAAAATAGTTTCCCTTCTTGAGAAAGAGGGGATTTCGGCGGTGCACATCTCTGGTGGATGTTATTCGTCTGCCTGGATGGTTATTCCCCCAATGTTTGTAAAAAACGGATGTTATGTCCCTTTCTCCGAGAGGATAAAGAAGAGCGTTAAAATTCCAGTTATCGTTGCAGGAAGGATAAACTCACCACTTCTTGCCGAAGAAATCATCCGTGAAGGGAAGGCTGATATGGTTTCAATTGGAAGGGCTTTAATAGCTGACCCTGACATAATAAATAAATTCAGGGATGGAAGAGAGGATGAGATAAGGTTCTGCATCGGATGCAATTGCTGCGCAGATTCAATGGGTATTGGTGGAATAAAATGTGCTGTAAATCCCGAGGTTGGAAGAGAGGGAGAGAAAATGGGTAAATCTTCACCTAAAAAAGTTATGATTGTTGGTGGTGGACCGGCAGGACTTTCTTCAGCAGTTTTTCTGAGAAGGAAGGGGCACGAACTCCTGCTTTACGAAAGGGAAGAAATGCTCGGTGGAAATATAAGGTTTGCTTGCATTCCTTCTTTTAAAAGAGAAATGAAAAAAGTGATAGATTATTACGAAAAACAGGCAAGGAGGCTCAATGTAAAAATTTTTAATGGTGTTGAGGTTACATTTTCCCTCATTCAGAAAGAAAATCCTGATGTTATTGTCATTTCCACAGGAGCTGTTCCTTTAATTCCTGAAATAAAAGGGATTGACAGGAAAAATGTTTTTTTAGCCACCGATGTTTTGGCTGAAAGAGCGGAGGTTGGTAAAGATGTGGTTATTATAGGAGGTGGGAGCATAGGTTGTGAGGTTGCTGTATTTCTTGCTGAAAAAGGGAAAAGGGTTACAATTGTTGAAATGATGGAAAAATGGGGAAGGGACATTTCAAACTCTTTCAAATTTGGTTTTTTCATTCCAGCATTTAACAGGTATAATGTAAAAGTAATTACTGGAAAGAAGGTTAAGGAAATCGGAGAATTTATTGTCTTTCTTGAGAATGGAGAGGAGATTCCATCAGATTCAGTGGTCATATGTGCAGGATATACGAGCGACAGAAGGCTTTACGAGGAAATAAAAGAAATGAAAAAAGCGGTCTTTTTAATAGGTGATTGTTCAGAGGTTAGAAAGTTGCCGGATGCAATTCAGGATGGGTATGAAGTTGCAAAAAAGATATAAAAATTGAGCCATTTATTTAAAATTCTTTATTTATCTATGGAGAAAAGTAAACGATAACATTATTTCTAAATTATGGTGTTTAAAGGAAGTCTCCTCAATATCAACATACAAAAATGTGTATGAAAGTCCAATTGCTATATCTATATTTTTGATGTTAT
>JBBIVP010000069.1:0-3729 GCA_037439705.1 bacterium | reverse complement strand
CAATCGTTGGAGATAGAGCAAAAGAAAACAATGAGTCTGAATAGCTTTCTCCATCAGATTCTTCTTTGTAGTACAGAACTCCCCATCCTGTTCGAAAATCAAAGAATGGAGAGCTTCCCTCTTGAGTTTTTAATCTTATGATCGGTCCTCCTAAAAAGGAAAGACCCAAAAAAGATTCGGATTTTTCAAACTCCCCATCCCACTCTAATTCTGAATAGATGAGTATTGTGTTTATTCCCAGTCCTGCACTGATCTTTGGAGATATTCTATATCTATAGCCGATTGGAAGGAACATCGTGAAGATCTCCTCTCCATCGATTTCAGCGGCGAGCATTTGCACAACCGAAATGGGTGTTGGGGCAAACCATGTTCCTACCTCTATTTCTCCTTTATATTCTTCTGCATAAAGAGGCGTTGCGAGAAAAAGCACCAATCCTATTTTTGTTACCACTTTTTTCATCTTCCACCTCCTTTTTTTTCAATTTTCTATACGATGTTGATAAAAGTCAAGTGTGTGTGTTGTATTGGGGAGAGAGTGTGTGTACGGCGTTTTCTACGCTTATAAATTTCTTAACTTGCAAAAATCGTGGATATTTCTTAAAATAAAAATAAAATGCGGATTCTTTTGATAAAATCTTCATACATTCATTATTATAACAGGGGGGTTTCGCCTCCTCTTGGACTTATGTATATTACCAGTTTTTTGAGGGAAAAGGAAAAAGGTGCAAAGATAAAAATAATAGATACAAGGGTTGAGTTTTCAAGGGACGGAGAAATAAAAGAAAGGATAAAGGAGTTCAAGCCTGATATTGTAGGTATAAGTGCGATAACGGTTGAGGCTCCCAAGATGCATTCCATTGCAAAAGAGGTGAAGGAAGTATCAAGAAATATTCCGGTTGTTGTGGGTGGTCCGCATCCTACATCATACCCGGATGATGTTATGACCGACAGAAACATTGATTATGCAGTTATAAGAGAAGGGGAGAAAACATTTTTTGAGCTGGTGAGGTCTCTTGGAAGCGGAAAGAAGCCCTCAGAAATAAAAGGGATTTACATGAGGGAAAACGGAAAGATGATTTTTACAGGAGAGCCTGATTTTGTAGAGAACCTTGATGAACTTCCATTTCCTGCCTGGGACATTATAAATCCAAATCATTACTTCAAAAAATTTAGATTCACATCGGTGGGTCAAAAAATTCCTTATATGGCGGTAATCACATCAAGGGCATGCCCTTTTAGGTGTATATACTGCCACAACATGTTCGGGAAGAAGCCGAGGATGAGAAGTCCAGTGAATGTGGTGGATGAAATAGAGGAAATAACAAAAAAACTGGGCGTTAAAGAGGTTGAGGTATTTGATGATATATTCAACTTCTACGAAGAAAGGGTTGTTAATATATTTGAAGAGGTAATGAGAAGAAAACTTAAACTGCGTTTTTCATTCCCGAACGGATTGAGGTCAGACAGGTTATCAAGAAATACCCTTGAGGTTATGAGAAAAGGAGGAACATATTTTATTTCATTCGCGATAGAGACAGGTTCTCCGAGACTTCAAAAATTTATAAAGAAATATGTTGACCTTGATAAGGCGAAAAAAGCCATTGAGGATGCAGTTTCTCTCGGCATATTTTCTAATGGTTTTTTTATGCTTGGATTTCCTACAGAAACAGAGGAAGAAATGAAGATGACAGTTGATTTTGCTCTGAATTCACCGCTCCATACTGCAATGTTTTTCATTGTCATTCCACACAAAGGAACAGAGTTGTTTTCCCTCTCAGAAAAAAATCACGAAAAAGACCCGCAGGCGTATGATTATTTCAGAAGGTGGAAATTTCTGGATGATGTGATTAAAAAAATTTACAGAAGAGCGTATATTAAATTTTACGGAGACCCGAAAAGGATATTGAGAATATGGAGGGACTACCCATTTAATAGAACTGAACTCATACAGAGGCTTTTTTATACAATTTCTAAATTCATATAATGGCAAGATTCAAACTTGTAACAGAATTTGAACCAAAGGGCGACCAGCCTCAGGCTATTGAAAAACTTACCGAGAATATATTAAATGGGGTAAAACATCAGGTCCTTCTCGGCGTCACAGGTTCAGGTAAAACATTTGCCATAGCCAATGTCATTGCCAATGTAAACAAGCCAACCCTTATCATTGCCCATAACAAGACACTTGCTGGCCAGCTGTATACAGAACTCAAAGCGCTTTTTCCCGAAAATGCTGTTGAATACTTCATAAGCTATTATGATTACTATCAGCCTGAGGCTTATATCCCAGAAACAGATACCTATATTGAAAAAGAAGCGACAATAAACGATGACATAGACAGAATGAGACATTCAGCTACCACCTCCCTTCTTGAAAGAAACGATGTTATAGTTGTAGCGAGTGTTTCCTGCATTTATGGAATTGGTTCACCGGAAGCTTATTATGGAATGCTCCTTCACCTTAAAAAGGGGGAGACAATAGATAGAAACTGGGTTATAAGAAAGCTTGCTGAGATTCAGTATGAAAGAAGTGAGTATGATTTTTACAGAGGCAGGTTCAGGGTAAGAGGGGATATAATTGATGTTTTCCCTGCTTCTGAGGAGGAAAAGGCTTACAGGATTGAGTTCTTTGGAGATGAGGTGGAAAAACTTCTTGAAATAGACCCTTTCAGGGGGAAAATTTTAAGGGAGGTGGAAAAAATTACCGTTTATCCAGCAAGCCATTATGTGACTCCAGCTGAAAGGTTGAAAATAGCAATTGAGAACATAAAAATTGAGCTTGAAGAAAGGGTAAAGGAACTGAAAAAAATGGGTAAGTATCTTGAGGCTGAAAGGCTTTTGACGAGAACTAACTTTGACATTGAGATGTTAGAAAACACCTGATACTGCCATGGCATTGAGAACTATTCAAGGCATCTTACAGGAAGGAAACCTGGTGAGCCCCCTCCAGTTCTTCTTGATTATTTTTCAGAAGACTTTCTTCTCATAATAGATGAAAGCCACATGACAATTCCACAACTTCAAGGGATGTACAGAGGAGACAGGTCAAGAAAGGAAACCCTTGTTGAATATGGTTTCAGGCTCCCTTCAGCCCTTGACAACAGACCTTTAAAGTTTGAAGAATTTGAAGAAAGGGTTAATCAGGTGATATATGTTTCGGCAACCCCTGCAAAATATGAAATAGAAAAATCAAATGGGATCATAATTGAACAGATAATAAGGCCAACGGGTCTTCTTGACCCCGTAATAATCGTGAAAAAGGCAGAAGGACAGGTTGACGACCTGCTTCAGGAAATAAAGAAGAGGATAGAGATGAACGAGAGGGTTCTGGTTACAACCCTTACCAAAAGAATGGCTGAAAGGCTTACCGCATACTATTCTGAACTCGGAATAAGGGTTAGATACCTTCATTCTGACATAGAACCCCTTGAAAGGATGGACATAATAAGGGATTTGAGAAAAGGTGAGTTTGATGTTCTCATAGGTATAAATCTTTTGAGGGAAGGGCTTGATATCCCTGAAGTTTCACTTGTGGCAATTCTGGATGCAGATAAGGAGGGATTTCTTAGGTCTGCATCTGCTTTGATTCAGACATGTGGAAGGGCTGCAAGGAATGTGAATGGAACAGTGATATTTTATGCAGATACAATTACAGAATCCATGAAAATTGCCGTCGGGGAGACAACCAGGAGAAGGAGAATTCAGGAAGAGTTTAACAGAAAGCACAAT
>JBBIVP010000068.1:0-10041 GCA_037439705.1 bacterium | reverse complement strand
TTTTGCATTTACCAGTACTTCTTCTCTCGTGAGAGCCCTTCTCGTTGAAACCTGACCCGATGGGTCGCCTATCATTCCAGTAAAATTTCCTATTAGAAGTAAAACCTTATGACCGATGTCCTGAAATTCCCTCAACTTCCTCAACAGAAGATAGTGTCCTAAATGGATATCAGGAGCAGATGGGTCAAATCCGCATTTTATTCTCAATTCCTTCCCGCTCTGACCGCCTTTTTTCAATCTCTCCCTCAACTCATACTCCTCAATGATTTCAACACATCCCCTTTTTATTCTCTCAAAAGTTTCCTCCATAATTTTGAAATTTACAAAATATAGAATCTCTCTTCAATGAGATTAGTTAGATTCAATCCTTTTCCCCACCCCCCATCATATTTTAAACTATTCCCTTTTCAGAATGGTGCAGTTTCCTTTGAGGGAGTTACAGAAGTTCTTTGCATCTTCTTCAGAACCAACTATATCTCCCCAGTGAATTGGAATTGCAACCTTTGGATTGAAGGACTTAACAGCTTCAACAGCTTCCTTCCAGTTCATAGTATATGTTCCACCAACTGGAAGAAGAGCTATATCAACCTTTAAAGACCTCATTTCATCTATGAAATCTGTATCGCCAGCATGATAAACCTTAACTCCTTCAACCTCTATCACATATCCCACATATCCCTTATTCTTGGGATGAAACTGCTTTGTCTTATTATAAGAAGGAACAGCATGAACCTTTATCCCCTTTATTGGTTCTATTGTATCACCTGGCTTAATAACCTTCACATTTCCTTTGATTTGACTTGCACAGGCATTTATTGTCACAATAACCGTATCCTTTTTTTCAAGTTTCTTAACATCCTCAGATGAGCAATGGTCGTAATGGTCATGGGTAATGAGGATGAGGTCTGCTTTCTTCCCTCCGCTTATCTTCCATGGGTCAATGTATATGACCTTCTCCGCATCAATTCTTATACTCGCATGACCGAGCCAGTGAATTCTATTTACGAACTCCATCTTTTCTCCTCCCTGATTTATAAGAAAAAACAAAAAAATGCTAAAAATCATGGAAATGTAACAGTTGCATCATCTCCCCACCTGTTAGCCTCATCAACGCATATTGGAGGGGAGTTAGCTACGATTGAACCTGCTACAGGGAATGCACATATCCTGTAATCGGTATCATTCGCTTCAACACGAAACCACCATGGATTGACATTATTTCCTATGTTTGCACCTCTGTAGCAAGTGTCTATATCCTGATGGGTGCTATCCTGGGTAACAGGTGAACCGCATGGAGTTAAATATGTCCTCTGAAATGTCCTGTATTGCTCAACAGCCATTTTTATTGAATTTACAGATGCCTCCCCACTTCTTATTGCTGACCTTCTCTGAATTCCCCTATATCCTGGAATAGCAATTGCTGCAAGAATTCCTATAATTACAAGAACAATTAGCAATTCAATTAATGTTAAACCTTTCATCTTCTCCTCCAAAAATAAAAAAGGGGGGATATCCCCCCTTTTCTCAGTCAGCGGATGTAGTTTTAATAATTAATACGTTTGGAGGGTTTGCGTTATCAAATCCTACTATGCATATTCCTGTTGGATTTGCCGCTCCAGATGGCTGAAGTGGAGCAAGAACTATCTGCCCAGCCTGTGGAGTAATTCCACCAGCTACATCACATGTAGTCACTGAGGAACCATTATTAATCCACAATCCCTTTGAGGCATCATAAGGAGAGACCTGCTGGTGTATATTTCCTCCTGCTCCTGCAGGGGTTGCACCCTCTCCATTGTGAGCATTTATCCAGGCCGCTATCACTGCTCCCATTCTATCTGCTTCAGCAGGTGGTTGAGGACCTCCTGCTGGAATGGATGGACACGAACCTTGAGGACACTGATTGGGATTGCAGTCATTGGAATTATCAACAGCATCGTCAGCCTCGCCATCTCCATCGCAGTCAACTGCCTCAAGAGCATTCAGTGGCGGCCTTGCGTATGTAGCATTTATCCATCCCTGAATCTCAGATACAGCATTGTCAGCAGAGGAGATTATTGTCCTTTTCCTTGCCCTTTCCTGAAGACCGAGGAAGTTAGGGATTGCTATTGCAGCAAGGATTCCGATTATTGCAACAACGATGAGTAGTTCAATCAGTGTAAAACCCTTTTCTTCTCTGAATACCTTCATCTTCTTTCACCTCCTTTCTTTTTTGCCATTATATTTACAAATTTTGTGCCATTAAAAAAATCAAAACTATAAAAAAATTATGACAATTTTTGTCATTAAAGACGATTTCTGTCATTCTGAAGCGAATAGCCTCTTCCATAGAATCTGAGAGCCCGTTTTATCATAACCCGTAGGGAAAATGATATTACTTCCAACGCTATAGACAACTATCTGCCCCGCATGATTTTGGTCTCTTTCTGGAGGGGTAAATCCAATGCCTTGATTTCCGCCATATACCCATTGTGGAATGGATGAATTATAAATGCTTACATCGTTTCTCATACGATATACCCATGCCCTTGCTACACCATCTGCCTTATTCTGAGGAAAAATTCCAATTGGGCACGAACCATTAGAACATCCATCAGGAACGCACCCATTATTATCAATCATATCGTCTGCTACCCCATCCCCATCGCAATCAATTGGTGATTGAACCCATCTGTCTGAAGAAAGGATGGTCAACCATACTGACATCTCCTTTGCTCCATTCTCAACATCCCCAATTATCGTCCTCTTTTTTGCCCTTTCCTGAAGACCAAGAAAGTTTGGAATAGCAATTGTGGCAAGAATGCCAATAACAACTATCACTATTAAAAGTTCAATAAGAGTAAAACCATTTTTCATTGAATTCTCCTTATGGAGCTGAGGGGATTTGAACCCCCGACCTCTTGAATGCCATTCAAGCGCTCTCCCGGTCTGAGCTACAGCCCCATTTTGAACTATTTTATCACAAAAGGACCTCACTTTTCAAGAATAACATTAAACATCCTTTCCTTTTCACCAATTTCTTTTATAACATAGTTTTCCTTCTTTATTCCGTCTGTTTCCTTTATTGGGCAATTTTTATTGATTATTAACTTCACAATCCCCCTTTTAAAATCCCCATTGTCAGAAAAAGTTATATTTCCGCACAAATTTCCTTCCGTCCTTCCATAAAACCTGTGCCATATTGAAATTGGCGTGTTTTTAAGAATCTCCCTCGGGCACTCCCTAACCTCACTCTTCAACCTTTTCAGCAAAATTGGTCTATCGTTTACCTTCAAACTAATTTTCATCAATTGAAAAATCCCGTCCTCATCTCCTGCCTTTTTTAATTCCTCATCGGATATATAACCATTTCTGTCCCTATCAATTTTAATTTTTTTTGAATCATAAGAATTCTCGTATGGAAATGTTATATCAAGGACCTCAATGAGAATTTCTCCATCATCAATGGAAATAAAATCAACCCTATCATATTTTTCGTGATGCCCTATAAGGAAAATCAATATCAGAAATGCTTTCCTCAATGACAATGGTCTATATTTCCAACTTCCTCAAGGAGTTCTTTTACGCTCTCTTCTGTTATTAACCCTTTCTCTTTTATTTCTTTCTTTATTTGAGAAACCTTTGTTTCAATGACACCTGGAGGGTCAAACATTCCATCTCCATCCGCATCCACAAATATGGCGTTTGAGAAGGCAAATGGGAGTTCATTCGTGTCATAAAGAACAGGATTCATCGGATAATTATCTCCGTAGTTTTTATCATCCCTTATAACGACTACGAACCATGCATCTTTATCAAGGTTAAATGCGTAAGAATATTCATAAACCTTCTGCCCATTTTGAAGGACAAAATTGCCAGGAGAAATACGAATGGCAGTCAATGGATTTGGCCAGGAATTCACCGGATTGCCATTTCTTGAAAAAACATCCGACGTATTGGAAAAAACCTCAAGGGTATCAACTGTTATCCATGGAGCAAGTCTGATTTCAACACGAAGGGTTCCGGTTGAAGAAGGGACAAGCTCTCCCATCAGGTATTTTTTCGTATCCCCGGGTCTTTCTATCCACAGGTGCATGAATGGACCATTTGTGCCTATCACCCTTCCATTCTGGATACCTCTCGCAAATGCCTCAGGTGTTATTTTTGATGGAGAATCAAAATTATTTCCTACATATATGAGACTTCTTGGAACGCCTGCCTCTGAAGAATACCAGTGATGGGTATCAGAGACTGCAACCCCTGTTTTCTTTAACCCTATGTTAAGGAACGCAAAATAATCGTTAAGGACAGGGGCTATTTCGTCGTAGGAGTTATAAATCTCAAAGGCATCAAATAAAGGACTGAACATTCCAGTGTCATCCTCCTTCATTTCAAACTTTTCAGGGGGCATCCTGAAAACAGTTGGGTCCTGATGGGTTTTTAATGTATCTGTATCAAGTTTTACTGCAGTAAAATATCCCATAAGGACAGACCTCGGATGGTTGACCTGAACAACAGGATTTTCAATTTCTCCCATATCCTTGAGAGAAAGGAAAATCTCCTCAGGTGTAAGGTTAGGACCCCTTCCTCCAGCCCAATCAACTGCTCCATTTTGATAAACTTCCTCGCTTATCCTTAAAGGGTATCCATTAAAATGCCCGAGGTCAAAGGTGGTGAGTTCTTCTCCCCTAAATGTGGCAAGATAATTTTCCGCATTGAGCGATTTTATCACAGGTTCATAATCTGTAATGAAGTCATGGTCTGTTGAGACGAGCACATCAACGCCCTCTCCCATAAATGTTATAACCCTGTCTATCAATGGAACTGGAGAATCTGGACTGTTTACAGAATGAACATGAAGGTCAGCAGAGATATATCCTGATGTGTCAACGACCCTGTCAATCCTTGCATTTATAACCCTGTGCTCACCTTGTGAAAACGATATATCCTCTTCATACCTTGAGAATTCCATACCTTTTGATATAACAACTCTATAGTTTCCGGGAGGAACTGGAAGTTCATCAAGGGATGTGAGCCCCCTCTTTGCCATCACATTTACCCTTCCCCTGTTATCAACAAATGCCTGAACCTGAACCCCTTGAGGAAACTTGTCGTAAAGGGTATCAGTGAAAAACCTCTTCTCCTTCCTCGGACATTCTCCATTACATACAAGGCTTACCTTTGCAGGCATTGTAACTTCATCAGGAGAAACCTCTGGGTCAATTCCTTTTATATTGAATTTGAGATAAGCAGGCTCTGAAAACGAAAAATTGATTTGCTGCTCTTTGCCTGATTGAACCACCAATGTCTGAGAAGCAGGTTCAGGCCATCCGGAAACATCTGCAAGAACATAGTATTCTCCCTCTTTCAATACCCCATTGGCAATTCCGTCTGATGTTATAAGAATGTTTTCAAGGCTTCCATCTTTATTAACAAAGGCAATCCTTGCGCCGTCTATATTTTTTGTCCTCACAAGGACATTACCCTTGTTTTCAATACCCTTTATCCTGTAAAACTCCTCCATCATATCGGAATAATTTTTGAAAACTATAACATCCCTTTTATAAAATATTGAACCTCCCTTTTCAATTGCATAATATCCTTCGGGTAGATTTTTCAAATCAATTCCTGTGATTGCGTTCATTATGAAGAGAATTCCATCCGATGTCCCGTAATCAGCAACTGCCACTCCTGAAATAATCAGGTTGAATGCGGGATGATGAGGAACTATTGCATATCCTGATTCCTCACCCATAAATCCGAAAATCTCTGCAGGTTTAAGGTCAACAACTGGATTTCCTGTGTATCCAAATCCACCCATTCCATCAACGATAAGGGATTTGTTAAAAAAAGATACGGTTCCACCAGAATCTATTATATCTCCTAATGCTGTATAAATTTTTTCATCTGAATCGTTGCAGAGTGCTGTGATAACGCTTATGTGTGAATCACCTGCTTTTAAAATATAATAATTTGAGCCATATATTGGAACGCCCTTGTTGAAGTCCCATGGAAGATTGAGCTCAGGAAATCCGATTAAGGAGTAAACTGCTGATTGGAGATTTATGTAATCAATAAGTTCTGTGTGTCCCGTTGTCCTGAAAACAAGGACTCCATCCTTGCCATCCCTTATTACCTCAAAATCATCAGAATCAATGGTATAACTCAAGCCGATAAATGGAGAAATCTCTCCTATAACATCTTTCCATTCATCATTATCCCTCAATACATCTCCATCTATTATGTTTCCTCCGTAAGGGGCAGGAGAAATCTGCCTTGATGAATTCTGAATTATAAACCTTATTCTGTCGTTTTTAATGAGAAAATCTCCTTTTTTTGCACCGAAGGAACCACCATATTCAGGAGGCAAAAACTGCTCCACAGGCTCAACGATCTGCTGAAATTCTACAATCCCTCCTTCAGATTTTATTGAATTAATTTCATCCATAAGTTCAGATGGAACACATACCTTCTTCTCCTCTCCACATCCTGCCAAGAAAAAAGCGCCTATTATTATCACCCATCCCTTCTTCATCAGAACCTCCTTTTTACTTTTTCAAATTTTATAACTCTCCTGAATCATTATCAAGGATTTTTTTTTCTTTTTTTTCATACAGTGCAAAAATCGTCCCCATACCAATCATTGAGGTTATGAGGCACATACCAATACCTGTCAACAAAACCTCACCCATTGAGTTCAATCCCCTGAATTTTGCAAGCATTATTGCGCCAAACCCTGCCATAGTCGTTAAGGCAGAAACAAGAATAGCTCTTCCAGTCCTTGATATGGAAAGAAATGCATCCTTCTCCTGAAGGAATCTATGGGTGAAATGAACGCCATAGTCTATACCCATTCCCAGAATGAGAGCAACAACACCAACATTTATGAAGTTGAATTTCACTCCAAGAACGGGCATCATGCCGAGCATCCACAATGTTCCAAAAAGTAGAGGGACAAAAGATATGAGGGTTCTGAAGAGATTTCTAAAATCAAAGAAAACAAGAAAAAGAACACACAAAAAAGAGGCAAATGCAGATGATTCAAGGTCTTTTAGAATCCTCTGTGTCTGAAAATAGAATATCACTGGAATTCCAAATGCATCGCTTTTTACATTCCGTATCTCATTAACAAATTCTCCCATAAACTTCTTTGATATCCAGACAGACTGTTTTGGATAGGCAAATATGAGAAATTTACCATCCTTTCCGATGAATGTATGTCTTATGTCTTCTGGAAGTTCGTTAAGAGTGAGAAAATCAGGTGATGAAGCCTTTTTCAGGTCAAGGAAGGCATCATGAAATTCTTTTATATGGATTTTATTAATTTCTGAAAGACCTGATAGATTGTCTCCTTTCTTAAGTTTCTCAATTATTTCCTCAAAATTATTTTTCAATTTTTCCGATTCATCTTCACCTTCAAAATACCCTCCTGCTATTGAAAGCTGTTTCAGGGCAAGAGCCATATCTTTCATATTTTCAAAAACTTTTATGTAAGAATGAAGGTGTGCTTCGTTGTAATTCCAGTCTATATTTCTGGGGTCCTCTGGATTTAGTGGTTGAAGAAGATTTTTTAATGGTCTGAGCATTTCCTTTTTTTTCTTCTGATTTTCTGGCAGAAACTTTGATATTGATTCAACAAGGGAAACTGTGGATAGGCTCTCAAGTTTTTCAACCACCTCCCTTGCCTCCTCTATACTTTCTGCAGTTATAAGTCCGTAATCCGTTCCTCTTTCAAATCCTGCCTCAAATTCATCAAGCGCCCTCAGGGCTTCCATATCCTTCGGCATAAGATTTCTGAAGTTGTTATCAAAGGAAATCCTCGTTGAAGACCAGAGGAAAAAGCCACTGATAATCAAAAAAGAGATTAAAAATATGAAGGGCCTTTTTATAACAAGACGAGCAATTTTTTCTTCTACCATTGGAATTTTTATCCTTGATTTAAAAAGCCTCGTCTCGCCGAAAAGGACGAGGGTTGATGGAACGATGAGAAACATAGCAAGCATTGAGAGAAGTAATCCTGTTCCAGCAATAATGCCGAGTTCCTCAACCCCCTTATGGTATGCAACAATAAGTGTGTAGAAGGCAGCAGATGTGGTTACTGCGCCTGTTATTATTCCTCTACCTGATCCAGTAATTGAAGCTCTAACAGCATCTTTTATCCGCATCCCCTTATCCCTTTCATCGTTGAACCTTGATATTAAATGGGCTGCGAAGTCTATTCCGAGACCTGTAAGAATTGCTCCAAAAACAGATGTTGTCATTGTGATTGTCCCCCTGTAAATATAGGCAAAACCGAATGACCAGAGGAGACCAGATAAAAGTGGCATAACCATTAAAATTGCATAGAATATGCTTCCAAATCCAATAGCAAAAATTATGACAACGAGTAGCATGGAAACGATGTTTGTCAGGAAAAGGTCCCTTATTATTATGTAATACTGCTCAGCGATTACAGGAACAGAACCTGTGACCCCCTCTTTAACATCAGAAAATTTTTTCTTCCCCTCTTCAATCACACTTTTTATAAATTCATATGCCTTGAGCGAATATGCTATATTCTCGCTTGATTCAACAGGAGAAAGCATAATGACAAGCATCTTTCCGTCTTTCGATGTAAAATACTCACTTGATATTTCCTCCTCATCCATCCTTGTAGAAAAAACCCCTGCCAAAACCCTATTATATTCCCTTTCGCTTATCTTCTTTCCATCCACAATCGCTTTTTTCAAAAGGTCTGACCACTTCCTCAATCCTTTTATCATTCCCGCTTCCTCTTCCTCTCCCCTTATCTCTTCCCTTTCAGAAATCTCCCTGTCAAGAATCTGGTATGTTCCTTCAAGAAAAGAAAATAGGTCAAGTCTTTTGAGCATTCTTTTATAAGTTTCAATATGCTTCTCAAATGTTTCAGTTAACTCTTTTATCTCATCTTCCTTCAGGAAAAGGAGGCTGTAGGGTTTAAAAAAATCAATATCTATTTTGTGCCTAACTGACCTGAAAAGGTCCTTCCTCTCTTTCAGCATAGGAGCTATATAATCTGCAAAATCCTTTGCTCTTTCAATGTCCTCTGATTTCAAAAGGATGAAAACATATTCAAGTCCTCCGTAGTTTTTGTAAGCATTTCTGAACTGCTTCACCATTGGGTCATCAACAGGAAGTTCTGCTATCATGGAAAGGTCAACTCTCAAATTTTTTGAAAGGTAAGCTGAAACGAGAACCAGAAGAAAACACAGGCTCAGTACAGTAATAGGATGTTCCGTTGTAACTTTAGCAATGAGGTTTAAGAAAAAATCTCTTACATCCGAAATTTTCATTTATATTGGTTCACATTATAGACTGTTATTCTAAATTTTCAAGAAAACTGGAAATAGTTCTTATCAAGTTTTAGTATTTTTAGCAGAGCGGAGAGAAATTTTGCCATTTCTCCTTTTATTCTTGATGTCTCCATAGAATACACCTTCCGACCCCTTTTTGGAGACATTGTAGATGAAATACTTCCTTAAAGGTTTAAGCTATCTATGTCCGAATTCTTGCTCCTCAAACCTTATGGTGGAGGCGGGGGGAATTGAACCCCCGTCCAGAAGGTTTTCACCAGTGCATCTACATGCTTATCTCCATCTTTAAAATTCGCCCGTTTCCTCCCGATGGAGCAGGGAGAAAAATGGCTATCCCGACTTATTTCTGAAGCGAGGGCACGGGAATTCCCTCAGCCTCAGCCCTGTTGGTTCCCAGTTCCCTTTCCCGCAACAGGGAACAGGAAAGAGAACTTTGCTGCATTACGCAGCGAGTGCTACTTCGTTCGCACTTCTTAGGTGGGCTTTTTACGGGTTGCCCGACCCGGCATGCAGCACTAACTACAGCCCTTCTGTCGAGCCCATTCGCCCCCATGATTTTATTTTAATACATCCTTAAGAATTTTTCAAGGACACAGCGCGGGAGTGTAAACACACACGGCCATTGTTACCAGGGAAAGGGGTGGAAAATTTGAGTTAAAAAGGTAAGACCGGATGAGAAGGTTCTATTCTGGTGATGGAAAGTGCTTTGAAAGGAGCTGAATTTAAAGCTTTA
>JBBIVP010000067.1:0-10147 GCA_037439705.1 bacterium | reverse complement strand
AATCTCCGTCTTTGAAAAGATACCAGAGCCCTCCGTAATAATATAGCGTTTCACCTTCTACATAATAAACTGAGGTATCAGGATACTGTTGTACTTCGGGCTTTGATTGAAATTTCAACTCAATTTCCCATCCAGCATGCGCTGATGAAAACAACACCACCATCGTCAATCCCACCCATTTCTTCATCTTTCTCTCCTTTAAAATTTTGATTTATTATACCACTAATTATTCAAATTGTAAAGGTAGCGTCGTAGAAGCACACACATTGTTCCCAAGTGGAAAAGTAGAATTTGAGCTTTCAAACTCATCCTGTTCGCCAAAAAGACAAAGGGAGGATTGCAAAAAATTTGACTAAAATTTTGGATTTTTTATAATAAAAACATGGAAAGAAAGAAAAATAACAATGAAATTATGGTATACGGTAAATACGGGCTTGTCATCCCTGATGGTGAGGAAGTAAGAGAACTAAACGGGAACTCTGTTAAATTTTTTAGGTTCGTAAAAGCAAAGGAAAAAACAGTTATATACATTCCAACTTACAGTTTTGAAGATTCCCAGATAAGAAAACCGGTGAGTAAAAAGGTTGCTAATGAGCTTCTGAAAATAATGTTCAAGAAAAAAAGGGCAATAAAACAGGACGGAAAGAAATGGATAAAAAGGTATAAGGAACTCACAGAAAGGGTAAAAAACGCTACTCCCATGGAACTGGCAAACATCTTTGCTGAATTGGTCGCCTACAACAAAATAAAACCGCTTTCTTTTGGTGAAAGGGCGATATTTGATTCAATAAAAGATATATTATGTGAAGAGATAGCCTATGTGCTTAATAAAAAAGAAGAAGAACTTCGCATTCAACTTGAAAAACTGCTTGAAGTTTGATTATTTAATCCTGTGGAAAAAATAAAAAAGAGCGTGTATTTAGCCGAATTAAAGGAAGATGATGTAGTTGAGGATTATTTCTTCGTCAAAAGCAAATTAGAAGCAAAGGGGAAAACAGGAAAACCTTACATTTCTTTAATAGTGGCAGACAGTTCAGGTGAAATGGATGCAAGAATATGGGACAATGCGGAGAGCCTCGGGTTAAACTTTGAAGAAGGGAACTTCGTAAAACTAAAGGGTGAGATTCGTATTCATCAGGGTAGATTTCAGATGGCAGTTTCCAGTATAGAAAGACTCAAGCTGCCAATTTCTTATATTGAATTGAGCGACTTTTTCAAAACGAGTAAAAGAAACTTTGAGGATATGAAAAATGAGTTTTTTAAAATTATTGAAAGTATAAATGATTGGGCATTGAAAAAACTTCTGGAGTCCATATTCCGTGATAATTATATATGGCAGAAATTCTCATATTATCCTGCAGCAAAAAGTATCCATCATGCTTACATTCATGGACTCCTTGAACATACAATTTCAGTAGCAAATATCATCAAATTTCTTTCCAGCTCCTATCCGGAGATCGATAAAAACATCGCACTGGCTGGGGGATTCCTTCATGACATAGGAAAAATTTATGAACTTGAAATTACCGCACCGGAAGTTTATACCATGAAGGGAAAACTCCTGGGACATCTCGTTCAGGGGGTTATGCTCGTTGAAAAGAAGGCTGGAACAATAAAAGATTTTCCTCAAAAAAAACTCCTCTTATTAGAACACATAATTCTGAGCCATCATGGGACAAAAGAGGCAGGTTCCCCGGTTGAACCCCAAACAATAGAAGCACTGCTCGTTCATCTAGCTGACTATGTAGATTCAAGCCTTAAAAATGTTTATGAAACAATAGATGAAGGAAAAAACTCAGGTGCATTATGGAACTATAGCAAGTTTTATTCAAGAGCCTTTTATACAGAAATAGATGAAAAAAACGAGATAGCGAAAAGCAATATACCTCCTGAATCTATAGAAGAATTGAAAAAACTCAAAGAAAAACTCGGAGGGAATGAATGAAAAAATTCTTCTGTCCTTCTTCAATATGTGTGGTCGGTGCAAGTTCTACTCCCGGGAAGGTGGGATACACATTGATGAAAAATCTACTTTATGGAGAGGTATATAGAGGATATGAATACAGATATGAAGGTAAGCTCTATCCTGTCAATAAAAAAGGAGGAATCATATTTGGAATAAAATCGTTTAAGTCAATAAAAGAACTTCCTGAAATACCAGATGTGGTAGCAATTGCTGTTCCAGCAGAATCAGTGATTGATGTGGTAAAAGAAGGAATTTTAAAAGGGATTGAAAGATTCGTCATCATCAGTGCTGGGTTTTCGGAAAGTGGAGAAGAAGGAATAAAAAGGCAGATGGCACTTTATGAACTGATAAGAGGAAAGGCAAGAGCAATGGGTCCAAACTGCCTCGGGGTAATAAGTTCCAAATGTAAAATGAATCTTTCATTTACTAAATTCTCTCCCCCTCCCGGAAAAATAGCCTTTATTTCCCAAAGCGGTGCCATAGGTTCTTCTGTGATAGATTATGCGAGAGAGGAACTTTTTGGCATCTCGTATTTTGCCAGTCTTGGCAACAAAATGGATGTTGAGGATACGGACCTTATGAGATTTTTCTCTGAGGAAGAGATAGTAAGTTGTGTCTCTATTTATATGGAATCAACAAAGGATGGAAGAAAATTTTTTGATGTTCTGAAAGAAGTTATCAGGAAAAAACCTGTTGTCATTCTGAAAGCTGGAACAACTGAAATTGGCGCTCTCGCAGCCAAATCCCATACAGGCTCAATTGCTGGAAACGACTTTGGTTACGATGCTGCAATGAAGCAGGCAGGGGCATTAAGAGCAAGGACAATGCTTGAATTTTTTGACTTCTCCAGAGCACTTGCTTATCAACCTCCTTTATTTGGTAATGTGGCCATATTAACAAATGCTGGTGGACCTGGCATAATCGCAGCGGATATGTGTTCCAGACTTGGATTACCTCTTGCTACACTTTCTTCTCATACGCTCTCAAAAATTTCTGAAGTATGCCATCCTACATGGAGTAAAGGGAATCCAGTGGATATAATAGGAGACGCTGACCCTGAAAGGTTCAAAAATGTGTTTGAAATACTCTTGTCCGCTCCGGAAGTTGGAGGAATTATTTTCATGGTAAGCCGGCAGGGACTCACAAGACTTGAGGAAATTTCAGAAAATCTGATAATCTCCCTGGAAAACTTCAAAAACTCAAAACCCGTTATTACCTGTTTTGTAGGAGTTATAGGACAGGAAGATGTATTTTTGAACAACCACGGAATTCCCACTATGGAAGTTCCGGAAAGAGCGGTAAGGGCTATGTTTGCCCTTTACAAAAGAGGACAATTTTTGAAAAAAATAAATCCTGATGGAAATCCCTGAAAGGGTAAAGGGAAAAATTGAATCAATAAAAAATGACAGAGAAAAGGGAGCAAGCGAACTTGTCTTTGAGGTGATCGAAGCATTCAGGATATTTATTGATGAAGTTGAAAACAAAAATGAGAAAATAGATGAACTTGTTGAAATAATCTCCAAGGTTCGTCCATCAATGTTTCCACTGGCAAATCATGCTAAAAGGCTGAGAAATCTCCTTTATAATACAGAAGACAGAACAGAAGCTTTAAAAATTCTCTCCCTATACACAGCTGAAATTAAGGAAAGAAACATAAAAATAATAGAAAATGCCCGATTTCTTAAAAACTCAACAATAATTACATGCAGTTATAGTTCTATTGTAGAAGGATTTTTGAAAAAATTCATTAATGACCTCAAGAATGTTTTTGTATGTGAGTCAAGGGTGAGGGTGGGACATATCTCCTATGGAAAAAAATACCTGACAATTCAATCTCCAAAAATATCTATCATCTCCGACGATGAAATGAAAAAACTTTCTGGGATGGATTGTGGAATACTCGGAGCAGATGGAATAACCTCCGACGGATATGTGATAAACGGAAAGCCATCTCTGAAATTGTGTCTGAGACTTCATAACCTTCAAAAGCCCGTGTGGTTCCTTACGGGACTTGATAAATTCGGAGAAAAAATGGAAAAACTTGAAGAAGGTTTTGACATTATTCCTGAAAATTTAATAAAAGGATTTATAACTGAGAAAGGGATTTTCAATTTCAAAGAATTTTGCGACACTGCTTCTTCCATCTACCGTTAGGGCTAATAGGGTTTTATATAAAAATCCCCGTCACAGTACTCACAGAAATAATCGGGACCTCCTGGATTTATCCAGAGCAAAGTTTTATCTCCCAGTAAAAATTTCCTCATAAGAGGCTTATGAAGATGTCCCGAAATAAGAATTTCGGCACTATCTTTAAACATTTTTAGCAGATATCTTATCTGTCTTTCTATCATTTCTTCTTTAACAATTTCTCTCTTATTCTTTCCCAGTGAAGAAAACCAGAACCCCAACTTCATCACAAAGTTTTCAGGTATAAATTTAATTATTATTTTTGTTATCTTGGAAGTAAGTATGCTTTTGAAAATTCTGTTCATAAAAAATACATCGCCATGAATTAAAACCGCTCCTTTTCCGTTTAAGTCAATTCTGTATTCCTTTTCTGAAATTTCTATTTTACTTTCAGAAACAAATTTTCCATTTAAAGCAAAATCATGATTGCCTTCCACAACTACCACCTTTTTTCCTTGGAGAGATATCTCCTTTAACTCATTTATAATATGTTCATATTTTTTCACACAGATGGAGTTATCGTAGGCAAAAAACTCAAAGATGTCACCGAGAAGAAAAATTGCGGACGCATCGGTTTTTTTAATAAATTTTAAAAATTTTTCAATCTCTTTATCGGTTTCAATGTGAAGGTCGGAAAGGAAAATGCATTTTTTTATCTCCAAAATTTCTCCCTCACCTTCATCATCCTGAGAAGTTCTCTGAGGTTAGGAAGAAGGGAAGAAGGACGAAGTTCATACAGGGTTTCAGCGGTTTCACTTCCAGAATATACTCCTACAAATTCAACCCTTGCCCTTTCAGCGGTAATAAAATCAATATGGGTATCTCCCACAAACACGCACTCCGACGGTAGCAATTTTTGAGATTCCATAGCCACCTCAAGCATTCTCGGTGATGGTTTTGGCGGGATGCTTTCAGATTCTCCTGTTGAGAATTTAAAAATTTTATCAAGTTTCTTCCAGTTCAGGATTTCCTTCACAAACCGCTCGCTTTTATTGCTTATTAAGGCAAGGGTATAATCCCTTTTCAGTTCATTTAGCGCCTTTCTCACACCATTTATCACCCTTGTTCCGTTTCTGAATTCCTCCCCATAAAATTTTCTAAAAAGTTTAACTCCTTTTTCAGCATCACATTTAAAAAATTTCTCCATAATCTCATTTACCGGGATACCCACCATTTTCCTTATTTCACCATCCTGAGGAGGGTTTACTCCCATTTCTCTTAATGCCATTTTCATTGATTTTATTATTGGCCTGTAGGAATCAATTATTGTTCCATCAAGGTCAAAAATTATTCCCTTCTTTCTTTCTTTTATCCACCTTAAAATGCTTTCAAAACTTTTTAGATAGGAAAATCCAATTCTTTTTGAAATAATAATTTTTGCAAGTGTTCTTCTTGCAAAAACCCAATCAGCATATTGAAACGCGCATCTATCAGAATATCCATCTCCAATATATATTACTGGAGCATATCCTTCATTTTTCTTTTTGAGCAAAATCTCTTTTTTACATGTTCCACATTCCTCACATTCCTCTGAACGGTATGGAAATTTGATTTCTATTTTATCACCTTTAAATTCTACTATATTGGCATAGAACTCTATTCCTTTTATTCCTTCTTTTTGAAGAATTTCCTTTATGTAGATATCAAATCCATCACTCACTATAACCACTTCAAGAAAATCTGATGTTTCCTTTATGAATTTTTTAAACCATGGGTCTACATCTGCTATATTCCTTGAATATCTTTTCCATTCCTCTTCATTTCCCTTGAGAAGTCTTGAAATTCTTGTGTAGGCTTCTAAAGAACCTATTTTTCCACTTATAAAATCCTTATCAATTCCTTCCCATGTCCCGTTAGTAAAGTAATTCAATATACTGAAACTTACATCTTTTAAATTAACTGTACCATCAAAATCCGTTACAATTAACGGCTTCTTCAATGAAGTTTGCTGTAATCAATAGACTTTAAAAGGTTTATTATGCTTTCCTTTGTTATATTTCCCTTCACGGTTATAAGGTATCCTGGCTCCACCATCGTATAACATTCGTAACCCTTTTCATCAGGAAGAGCAATAAAAAGCACTCTCAAACCATCTACATCAATCACATCCTTTCTTTCTAAAAAAAATTCGTTTTGCATAAGGGAATTTATGTATGGCAAAATTGGTGAACCAAATGTTATGTTCAGCTTTACCTTCACATCCTTTTTTTCTTTACTTGTATATGTCCGTACCACGGTGACTCCTCCCTTTCCAAACCTTAAAATCTGTGTTTCACCAGCAGACCATACTTCACCACCTGAAGGCAGTGCTTTCTCTATTTTCTTTCCAGCCTCTTTAACAATAATCTCCAGTGCCTTATCCATCTCTCTGAGGGTGAGGAGAACATTTCCTTCCTCATAAAACTTCAAGGCATTTTTTATCATTGTTTTCACATCCTCACCCTTTTCCTGCGCTGAAGAATTTAATGAAAATAAAAAAATAAAAAGGCAAAAAATCAGGGACGATATTCGCATCCTACCTCAATTCGTACCTCAAGGTCTTTTAAATTTGGGTCTTCTATCAATTCGGGATTCTTTGAAAAAGGTATTCCAAGAACAAATGCCTCTTCCTTATATATCGGACGATATATTACCCTCGTTCTCTGTAAACCTTTTACCTCCGCCTCTCCTATCTGGGTGACATTCAAACCCCTCAGTATCAGTGTCTTTGCAGCAGTCCTCGCAAGCCCTGGTGTTCCACAGGCATTGAAAATACCTATCCTCAATTCCTTTATTGATTTTTTAACTTCAGTAACAGGAGGAGGTAAAACTGCAGGTGGCGGAGATGGTGGAGGAGGAACAACCTGAGATGGTGGAGAAGGTGGAGGTGAAGGTGGTGGAGAAATCTCAGGAACTGGAATTTTTTCCGGAGGAAGCAAATCGCAGGCTGAAATAACAAGAATATCCGATGTTTTCATGGGTTCTTTTGTCTTTTTTATTTTCTGTCTGCCAGGAATAGCCCTTGAAAGGTCAAGCGCTTCTTTCATTTTATCAGGATTGAAATAAATGGATGTTTCTTTTACTTCTTTTGTATAAACGCCCACACCAACAACTTTAAATCCGAGTTTTGTAGATGAATCCATTATTGTTTTTATTACGCTCTCGTCTTTACAGGCATTCATAATTCTAACTGTTATCTCTGGAGGAGGAAGTGCTTCCTCTTTTGCAGGTTTTGCTACTTTTGCAGAAGGAGTGTAGGAATAAATTTTCTCCCCCGAGATGTATGAAATACCAATTGTGCCTATAAAATCGTAATTTGCCTTCCACTCATCTGTAACTCTGAAAGCAGTTGCTGCAACGAGAGAAAGGTTTTCATGGGGAAGAAATCTCAAACCTATGGTTGCATCAAAGGAATCATCCCTTACATAAAAAATCCTCCATCCCCAAAGCTCAAACATAAGGCTCATCCATTGAATAGGTGCAAATTCAATCCCGGCTCCCGCGGTCAATCTCGTAGCAGGAACAATATCTGCGTTGGTATTTGATTTGTTTTCCTCAAAATAATCAGCATAATCAATGCCGATACTGAAATGACCTGCAAGAGATTTTGATTCGGTAAAATAACCTGAAAGATTTAACTCAATTCCTCCATTAACCTCATTGCTTCCCAGTTCTCCCTTTTTTGAAGAACTCGGAAAAGAAACATAAGTGGTAAAGGCAATGGAGGATTCCTTTTTCCTTCCCGGAAACGGAGAATACCTTAGATGTAGTCCGATATTTCCAAGTCCCGAATAGTCGGATGTGCTTTCTCCGTCAAGTGCCCTTCCTACATAGAAAGGAAGAGATAGACCTGTTTCCAGACCGTCAATAATCCCGTAATTGAAATGAGTGTAGAAATTAAAATCGTTTTTTGGTTCATAAAAGGAAAATTTGTGAGCAGATGGAATAGAATAAAAACGGAAATCACTGAAAATGCTTACATCCCATTGTTTTTTCAAAAGAAGGTCAGCAGACCTCAAAAAGACAAGCCCGCTTCCTCCACTTACAGAAGGGAGAGAAAAAACCTTTGAAGGCAAACATAAAATTAAAAAAATTGGAAAATACTTTTTCATTAATAAAATTTTACAAAATCAAAAAATAAAAGTCAAGGAAAACGGCGTTCCTAAAAAATAATCTCTATGAAAAGGGATTATTTCCTTCAAAATGCCTGCTTTTTAAAAATCTGACCCGCCAGATGCAGTTCAAATTTTACTTTACTCTTTATTTTTCATTTTATAAACTATAAAAAATGAAAACAGGAGCAATTATAAACGCTAAGGCTACAAGAATAAAAAGGACGAGATGGTTTTTGTGGAGGCTTATGTCAAAAACCTCCGGGAAAATTATATGGAAAGTTACAAACGAACTTATAGAAATACCGCCTACTCTTGACGAATTTTCATCAAAGGGAGTTGAACACCTGCTTATATGCGGTGGCGATGGAAGTGTGCAGAAAGTTTTGACAAATATGATTTTAAAATTTGGCGAGGACTGGAAACCAGCTATCCTTCATGTTCCAGGAGGTGCTACAAATGTCCTTTCAAAAAATCTGAATATGCATGAAGGACCTGTAATGGTTATAAGAAGGTATATAAACAGAGTGATAGAAAAGGGAAAAGAGCCATCGGTTCATTATTCAAATGTTTTGAAAATTGAAGATGAAAGACTGAAATTACCTATCTACGGAATAACCTTTACCAACGGAATAGCGTTTGAACTTACAAGAAGATATCTTGAACATACCCCAGGAATGAGAAGCACAATGCGCGTTGTATATTCTGCTATGGCAGAATTTATTGCCTCAACTATGAAAGGGGAAGGGCCGAGAAGTAACTATTTCAGAAAGATTCCAGTAAAAATAATAATAGACGGTAATACATATCCCTATAAAGAAGTCCTGATCACGCTGGCAACAATCCTTCCAAATCCACTGATGTGGTTTCGCCCTTTCTACAATTCAAATGGAATTCCGAGGGAAGGATTTTATTTTCTTGCCAACTCAATGGAGAACAGAGAGATATTGAGAAATCTGTTTCAACTTCTGACAGGAAGATTACCAGGAACAAAGTCGTTCAATGGAATGGCAAATGAAGTCCTCATCACTACACAGGACGGATATGCTGTTGACGGAGAGGTTATCCCTTTTAAATCATTGACCAATTTAAGGATCACAAAGGGGCCGTTGATAAAATTCATTTCGGTTTGAAGAGGCTTCTTTTATTATCCTTTCCATTGATATATCCGTTCTTAACAGAAGCACAGGCTCTTCCTCCTTTTATCAGAATTCTTTTGAAGACATCATCATCAATTATAATCACAGGCAATGAACTTGAAGTCATAGACCCATTTTCCTATTCACCGATTATCTCTCCACTCCAAGGAAGGCTTAAAATATCATTCAACGAATCAGGAATACTCTTGAATGAAAAACCTATCTTGAAAACCTACATAATTGTGAAAAATAAAAAAAACATAATAGAGGTGGATGGAAAGGTTTATCCGGGAAAAATGGAGATAATTCTCAGAGAGGGTCACCTTTATTTAATAAATGACATAGACCTTGAAAGGTACATTACAGGGGTTGTAGCATCGGAAACCCCCTCGGGATGGCCTGTTGAAGCATTAAAGGCTCAGGCGGTTGCTGCAAGAACATACGCATATAAACTTTTGAGGAAAAACAGGGATTCCATTTATGACCTGACATCTACCCATATACATCAGGTTTATAATGGCATTCAAAATACGTCTCCTAATGTTCTTCTCGCTGTAGAAAGCACAAAGGGAGAAGTTCTAACATATAAAGGGGAGCTTATTGAACCCTATTATCATTCCCATTGCGGAGGAAAGACCGAATCCTCTTTTTTCATCTGGGGAAAAGAACTTCCGTATCTTCAATCAGTAAGGTGTTTTCATTCGGAAAAAAGAAAATGGGAAACGAGAATCTCAAAGAAAAAAATGGCTTCAAAACTCGGTTTT
>JBBIVP010000066.1:0-10200 GCA_037439705.1 bacterium | reverse complement strand
TTGACGAACACCAGAAAGGGATAACAGACCATTCCCGCAAACTCTATATACTTCTATGTCTCGGGATTTGGGCGAGGATTTTTCTTGAAGGAAAAAAATGGAGGAATTAGAGGTTTTTTGATACGGCTTATAAACTATGCGAGCATCATCCTCATGGGCTCAAGTGTTCTTTTAAAAGGGTTAAGCACAAGCCCCAGGATTTCTAATGTCACAATACCCAGAATGGCTTCGTCATCACCTTCACCCAGAATCACTGGAGTGTGCGCTTCACCCTTCGGCAGGATGATGTAGCATTCGGATACTTTTTTCGTTATGGTTCTACCATCTGCCAGGATAAAGGTATGTTCACGCTTTGGTTCAAGCCCTATCTCTTTCCACACTTCTTCTGGAAGCAAAGAATAAGTTGCACCGCTATCCACAAGAAAGTTAACCGCTCTTTCTCCCTTTGGTCCTCTTACCTTTCCTTCAATGAAAACCAGACCCATACAATAAGTTTAGAAGATTATTTTAAAAAATCAACAACATCATTTATCACATTTAGGTATTCTTTCGAAATTCTATCCCACGAAAATTTTATGGCTTATTATAAGCACTTTCCCCCATCTTTTGAAATGCTGATTTATCGCTGAGAATCTCCTTTATTATGGAAACGCATGTTTCAACAGTTTTTTAATTTAATGGAACAACAAACCCATCTTTTTTATCTTCTACAATCTCACTAACCCCGCATCTATCACTCACTATAACAGGTATTCCGGAAGCCATAGCCTCAATAGCTGGAAGCCCAAATGGTTCGTGTTCAGAGAGAAGGAGGAGAACATCCGCTGAGGCTATGAACAGAGGAATTTTATCAGTGAAGGGAATATAACTCGTGCGATTTTCTATTCCATATTTCCTCAACTGATTTTCAAGCCACTTCTTTTTTCCTTTTCCTATGACAATTAAATGGAAGTCTTCAGAAAGGTGAGAGTGAATTTTTAGAACCGTTTCAAGATTCTTCCTGTCCCATTCTCCACCAACGAAAATGAGAACTTTTCTTTTTTCTTCTACTTTAACCAATTTGAGTATCTCTGCTTTGAATCTACGGTTTTCAGGAGAAAATTCGTCTGTATTCACCCCGTTGTAAATTATGTTTATTTTACCCTCAATCCATGGATAAAATTTAAGAATATCTCTTTTGAGGTTTTCTGATACAGCCACCACTTTCATTGCGTTTCTTAAAGCAATTTTTTCAAAGAATGCTGTAAGAGAATGATATAAAAAACTGTTCCATCTGTGAAGACTCCACAGGTTTTGTTTAAGGTCTTTGAGCGCCATATACATTCTTTTTCTGGAGCAGTCGTGCATGGTGAGGAGATGTGCTTTCACACAGTCAGCACCGGTGCTCCATACAAGGAATTTTTGTTTGTTTGTAAGCCAGCAGTAAATGAGAAAGAGGTGTGAAGTTATAAAAAATGATAAAAACTTTAAAATCTGAAGTCTCTTTATGTATGGTATCTTTATCCATCTAACCTTTTTACTTTCTTTCCTTTCAAAACTGCCGGAAAGGACGGTGAAATGAAAATGATGGGAGAGATGCTTTACCAGTTCCAGCATTACCCTTTGAGTTCCTCCTTTCCTGTTGAATTCAGGAATGACAAGGATTATCTCTTTTTTCATAATACTGCGGATTTTATCCCCTCATATTTTCCTTTAAGCGCTATAAGGAGATTTTTCAGGGAAACTTTTGAGGAAATGGTTCTGCGTCATCATCTGTAAATGCAATTATATCTCCGGTTGCCTCCTCAAGCCCTTTATTCATAGCGATGAGAACCCCTGCTTCCCTGACAAATGCTGTTTTTATGAGGCTGTTCTTAAACTCACTTACCACCATTTTTGACTCTTCATCTTCTTCCCGCAGAACAACAATAATCTCGTAAGGAGAAATGCTCTGATTGAGCAGTGCATTTATACATCTTTTCAAATAATCAGGTCTTCTGTATGAGGGAATAATCACAGAGACTTTCATCTCTTTCTACCCAGTATAAAAATAGTTGATGTTATTTTTTTATCGAAGGGGAGTCTGAGCAAGAGTTTATCAGCCAGTGCCCTTACTCTGGAGGGTAAGAACCATCCTACCTTTCTGAAATTAAGATAGCCTGATATAAATGGGGTTATGAAGGTTTTGCATTTAAGAACCTCAAATCCATTCTCTTCTACCAGTTGCATAAGTTCCTTCAATTTAAACGCAAATAGATGCCCATCTGCATCCGGTAAAAATTGAACTTTTATTTTTGCTGGCTCGAAGGAACTGTAAGAAGGGAGTGAGTTTCTTATATATTCCCCATTTGGAGTGGTGATATATATTATTCAGCCTTTTTTTAAAACCCTGTTAGATTCTCTAAGAATTAGATGGGGAAAAATGGTATGTTCTAAAAGTTCAGCTACTATTATCCCGTCCAGAGAATTATCTTTAAAAGGCAGATTTTCTGCATTTTCAGCAAGTGGGAATAATTTTCCTTTTTCATACTTCAGCATCATGTATGTCAGGAATGGATGTCTTAAGTCTAACGCAAAAGCAATGCGCCCATTTTCAGCGAGTATGAGAGACATATTACCCTGAGCGCATCCTATTTCTGCTACTTTTCCTCCTTCCTCAACATACATCAGAATATGTTTGATGATTTCATCTATTCTGGTTTTATATCTCTGGTATTCAAAGGAGTTTACATTCGGGTTGTGGAGTTCCATTAAGTCGTGTTCGTAAAGAAAAAGATGTTCTTTTTCCTTAAGGGAATTTTTATCAGGAAGCTTCATTTCTGCTTTTTCTCTATTATAAAATTTCCAATAATCAAAGCATCCAGTCCAGAGGTATAAAATGTTCTTATTGCGTCAAAAGGAGTTCCTACAATAGGTTCTCCTTTAAGGTTAAAAGAGGTATTGAGAACCACTGTTATCCCTGTGAGTTTCCTGAATTCATCAATTAATCTCCAGTATAGAGGATTTACACTTTTTTTAACTGTGTGAACCCGTGCAGTACCATCCACATGGGTTACTGCTGGAATCTTTGCTCTTTTCTCGGCTTTTACATAGAAAGTAAGTATCATAAAAGTAGAACTTTTGCACCCTTCAAAATATTCTTCCGCATATTCTTCCAAAACAGATGGAGCAAAAGGTCTCCATTCTTCTCTGAATTTAACAGCATTATTAACTTTTTCCTTCATTAAGGGGTCTCTCGGGTCTGCAAGTATTGAACGATTTCCAAGAGCCCTAGGTCCAAATTCCCACTTTCCCTGAAACCATCCTATAATTTTTCCTTCCGTAAGAAGACGAGCCCCCTCTCGGGCAGGGTTCTGCAATTTTTTGTAAGGGAGTTTATAGGTATTCAAAAGTTTTTCAATCTCCTCATCAGAAAAAGAAGAGCCAAAATAAGGGTGTTCCATTTTTAAAGATGGAAGTTTTCCATCAATTTTTTCATAGCACGCAAATGCAGCGCCTAAAGCAGAACCATCGTCTCCTGCTGCAGGCTGTATGAAGATGTCATTCACTATTCCGCTTCTTAAAATCAGTCCATTAGCCTTGCAGTTTAAAGCCACTCCTCCTGCCATGCACAAATTTCTTATTCCCGTCAATTTTACAGCCTGTCTGGCTAAAAAAAGCATTATTCTTTCTGTAACTTCCTGAAGGGCATAGGCTATGTCTTTATGTCTCTCAGTAATTTCTTCTTCGGGATTTCTTCGCGGACCCAGTCTTTTTTCTATCTCCGAAAGGTCGTTGTAGTCTTTTCCAAGAAGGGATTTTAAGTTAACTTCATAACCGTTTTCATCAATTTTTATGAAGTATGACAGGTCAACACCGGGCTTACCATAAGGGGCAAGTCCCATTACCTTCCATTCATCCGAAAGAGGCTCAAATCCAAGATACTGAGTAAATCGAGAATAGATGAATCCAACTGAATTCGGCGCTCTATATCTCCGCCAAAGGTTCAACTTCCCGTTCTTCCACTCCCAGATAGTAGTGGAGTTTAAAGCCCCTCTTCCATCGCAGACAAGAACTGCTGATTCTTTAAAACCGGAAAGCACACAGGCACTTACAGCGTGAGAGAAGTGGTGACCAAAAAACTGGATATTTTGCGAAAAGGGTCCAAAGTTTTTCTCAAGAAATTTTAGTCCTCCTTTTTCACGATAATTTCTTATGTGCCATAACAATGGACTTAACAGCCTAAACTTTGAAATTTTGTATTTATTTTTGAGAAATAGCGAATATTCTTTAAAAAAGATGGATAAATTTGTTGAGGGCCATGAGATTCCGATATGAGAGACTTCATTCAAAGAAATTCCTGCTGTACGAAGGGCAAGAGCAATGGATTTTAAAGGAAAATTAGAATCGTGCTTAATCCTTGATACCCTTTCTTCTGCGGTAGCGAATATAATTTCTTTATCCTTTAAAAGACATACGCTACTCTCATGCAGTGTATAATTTATACCGAGAACATACAAAATGCGGGCGCCAGTGAGTCAGGATGGGTTCTTGTAATGGGAGGTTATCACATTCTTTATCTCATTGACCTTATTATCGGGCTCATCCTGAGCATTCTATTGAACCTTGTTCTTATTCCAGACATGGGGATAACAGGTGCGGGGATTGCTACTGCGGTATGGTGGGCAGTGGTGACAATTTTGATACAATTTCATGTGTGGAGGATTTTCAAACTCCATCCTTTTGATAAGTTTTATTTCAGAAAGGTGATGACATTTATAATCTCCTTGTTAATTCCTTTCAGCTTACCCCATTCCGCATCATTTCTCTTTCGCACATTAATGTTTGTTGTTTCCTTTATTATAATTTTCCTGACTTTCGCAAAATCCAGTGAGGATATGGAGATAATAAAAGTGATATTAAGAAAGGTTACAGGGAAAGGTATATCTATCTGAAAATTGTGTTGGGGTCAGAATGAAAATTGTTTTGCGGTCGGTCTTGCTTTTTGACTTTTTGTTTGGTTTAAAATTTTGCTTACTCGGGAATAATGAATTCCAACTGCCCGAGCCACTTCGCTCCGGGTATATCCATATTTAATAACAGCATCATATTACTTGCTCATATTTCAAAAGCCTCTTTGCCTTTTCAGAAAATTATCTCTTTAAACAGGTTGCTTTCAAAGCAGAAATTCCATAAAAATAAAAAATGAAAAAATTGCCCGTTTTTATTCTTATTACCACCGATTTTCCTCCTGAGAGAGGAGGGATACAGAGGTGTTTGGGAGATGTTTACGGGAAATTTCCAGAGGAATCCCTCATCGTAATAGCGCCGGATACAGAAGGTGCAAAGGAATTTGATTCTGTTCAAAAATACAAAATAAAAAGAACAGGAAGGCTCTTTCGTTTAAGAAATAAGAAATTAAGAAATCTCATATTCTTAATCTCTTCTTTTTTCCTTCTCATTTTTGAAACAACAAAATGGAAACTTCGTGGAAGGAGGGTGATTGTTCATTCGGGGCACATACTTTCAGGAATTCCAGCCCTTATTGTCAAAAAAATTCTTGGCATTCCATATATTCAGTGGACATACGCAATTGAAATTATGGATAAGGGGAGGCTCTGGATTATAAAAAGGGTTCTTAAAGGGGCTGATTCTGTTCTCGCAATAAGCAGGTGGACAGAGGATTATTTAAAAAAAATTGTAAATCCTGAGAAGATAAAAAGGATAAGACTTCCCCTTCCGGAGATTAAAGAGCCATCAGGGGAAAAGGTGGAAGAGTTGTTAAAAGCCTGGGATGGTAAAAAGATAATTTTAACCGTGGCAAGGCTTACTAAACTTCAGAGATACAAGGGAATAGATAAGACAATTGAGGCGATGCGGATTATAAAGGAAAAGTTTCCAGATGCAGTTTATGTTATCGTGGGCGAAGGAGATTTCAGAAAGGAATACGAGAGGATGGCTGATTCTATGGGTTTAAAGGATAGCGTTATATTTACTGGCAGGGTTTCGGACGAGGAGTTATCTCTTTATTATTCAATATGTGAGGTTTTTGTTATGCCATCAAGGGTTGAGGAGAATGAAAGGGGGATTTTCGGAGAGGGATTCGGACTTGTGTTTCTTGAGGCTAATTACTTCGGAAAGCCTGTAATAGGTGGTGAGGGTGGATGCAGGGATGCAATAATTGATGGGAAGACCGGTTTTATTGTTGACCCAAGAAATCCGGAGGAGATAGCAGAAAAGGTTCTTTTTCTTTTAAAAAACGATGAGATAAGAAGGAAGATGGGAGAGGAGGGAAAAAGATGGGCGGAAAGCGTTCGGGCTGAAAATCTCAGAGATTTCCTCATCGGATTAATTTCATAGGATTTTTTTACCTCCTGATATGGCGCTCAGGATTTCAACCTCATCCTCTTTTTCAAGGTAGTCTTCCTCAACGAGGATTTTATGCTCACTATTCTGTGAGTCCTTTTTTAAAACAAGAACATATTCTGGAAGAAGCCCGAGTTTTTTCAACAAATCCTTAACCTTCATTCTTTCGTTGAATTCGTAAACTTTTCCTCTGAAAAAGACCTTCATGAGAGAAATTTCAATCCCCTCATCCCTATATCCTTTCTGTAATGAAATCCCTCCCAGGTAATTTTTTTGACTGCTGAATAGGTTTTTTCATAAGTTTCTTTCAAATCTTTTCCAGTTCCTGTCACTCCAAGAACCCTTCCACCTGCTGTGTAGAATTTTCCATTTTTGAATTCTGTTCCTGCATGAAAGACTACAATATCCTCTTCTTTTTCCGCTTCCTCAAGTCCATTTATCTCAAGGCCCTTTTTGTATTCCCCCGGATATCCTTGAGAAGCCATTACCACACACATTGAGGAACCTTCTTTCCATTCTATTTTTTCTTCCCTGAGGTTTCCTGTTGCTGAATTGTAGAGGATGGGAAAGAGTTCGCTTTTCATCAAAAGCATAAGAGGCTGAGTTTCAGGGTCTCCAAACCTGACATTGAACTCAAGGACAAAGGGTTCATCCCTAACTATCATAAGTCCTGCATAAAGAACCCCTCTGTATTTTATTCCTTCCTTCTTCAATCCTTTTAATACCCTTTTGAATATCTTATTTATAATTTTTTTCTCAAGTTTTTCTGATACAAAAGGGACAGGTGCGTAAGCCCCCATTCCTCCTGTATTTGGTCCGGTATCATTGTCGTTCAACCTTTTGTGGTCCTGCGAGGCGAGGAGAGGAATGATGACCTCATCGCTTATTATGGCAATATAGGATAATTCTTCTCCCTCAAGGTATTCTTCAATGACAATTCTATTTCCTGAACTTCCAAATTTTTTCTTCACCATTATTTCTGAAATTGCCTCACCTGCTGATTCAAGTGTGTGAGCCACATAGACGCCCTTTCCCTGAGCAAGTCCATCTGCTTTTATGACAATCGGAGTTCCCTTTTCCTCAACAAACTTTATTGCAGAAACCGGGTCATCAAAAACCCTGAAGTCCGCAGTGGGAATATCATATTTTTTCATGAAGGTCTTTGAAAAGACCTTGCTTGATTCAAGCAGGGAAGCTTCTTTTGATGGTCCAAAGACTGGAATTTTTTCTTTTTCCAGTTCATCTGCTATTCCGAGAGCAAGTGGATTTTCCGGACCAACTACAACGAGGTCAACCTTTTCTTTTTTTGCCAGTTCTTTTATTCCACTTATATCTTCACTTTTTATATCCGGAAAAATTTTTGCTATTCTTGAAATTCCTCCGTTTCCGGGAGCACACAGAACTTCTTTTACATCCTTACTCCTTTTCAATGCCCAGACAAGGGCGTGTTCCCTTCCTCCACCGCCAACAACAAGAACCTTCATTTTTTAATCTCCTTTTCCATGAAGAGCAGGTCTGTTGAGATATGGGATGGAACTGAGGGTATAAGAGGAATTACCTTTTTCGGAACAAAATCTGAGAGGTAAAAGAAGTCCTCTTCACCAATAGGGGATAAATTGATTGGTTCATCAAGGAGAGGAGCAATGGTTTTTATAGCCTTCTTCAAAATTTCTTCTGAGGAGTTCACATCTGAAAAGAGAAGGAACGATGAGGTTTCAGGGGTAGATGGTAGCATTTCCACATAAATGGGTTCACTCAGGGGTTTTTCTTTATATATCAACGGGTTTTTCATTTCCTCCGGGATTTTTGAGGTTTCGCATTTCAAAATCCAGATTTTCTTTCTTGTGCACAATCCTTTATCCTCATCCGGAAGTTGTGATGGCTCAACGAGTTGGGAGTATGATGGTTTTTCTAACTGGTAAAAATTGAAGAGGTTAACTGTTCTTGACCAGAGTTTTTCAGGAGAACCGATGTATTTCAGTTTTTGAAAACCTGCGAGAAACGGGAATGCTCCATCTTCTGCCTTTTTCTGCTCAAATTTGTGCGTGATGAATGTCCAGGATGTGAAGATGGTTTTTATAATGTTTTTTTCTTCCTCGTTGAGTTTTCCGAGCCACTCTTTCAGATTTTCCCATTTTTCCCTTGCCTTTTCCTTTTTTCCCCGAGTGTAAAAATTTCTCATTTCTTTACAGATGAAATAACAGGTTTCAACGAAACTCTTTTCTCCGAATTCCCTTTTAAATTCATCAAGTATGAGTTCTTCCTCTACAAAACCCCTTATCCTTATGCTTTCACCGATGGCTATGCTAAATCTTTCTTCTCCTTCCTGTAAGCATCCTTCAAGTTTTACACGATTGAATGAAATTTCTTTTTCTTCTTGCGATGGCAGAAACAGCGGGAAGAAAGGAATTTTTTCAGAGTCTTTTGATTTGAAAAAATTAGGAGATGGGTATGAGACATCTCTTCCGCCGGCTTTGAGGTATGAAGCGAGAAATACGCCCCTTAAGGGTTCGGATATAAGGTAAAAACGGGTTTTTCTGAAAAGGGGCATTACTTTAATTCAAAAGATTCCTCAACTTTAAGGACAACTGCTTTTACGCCGAGTTTTTCCACTTTTTTGACAAATTTATATGGGTCAGCCTTTATAACAGGAAATGTATCATAATGCATTGGAATGGCAACCTGTGGTTTCAGAAATTCAACAGCCTTTACCGCATCATCTATATCCATTGTGAAATTTCCACCTATGGGAAGAAGGGCTATATCAATTTTGTTCATTTCTCCAATGAGTTTCATATCGTAAAACAGACCTGTATCTCCTGCATGATAGAGGGTTTTTCCGTCCATCTGGAGGATTATGCCACAGGGGTTTCCTGCTGCTCCCTCATCTGTTGTTGAGCCGTGATGGGCTATTGTTAGTTTCACCCTTCCAAATGGAAAGTTATAAGCACCACCGATGTGCATCGGATGTCCCTGTGCTCCCTTTTTCATTGCATAGTTGACAACTTCAAAAACGGATATAACCGGTGCGTTGTTCGCTCTGGCAATTTCTACTGCATCTGCTATGTGGTCAAAGTGTCCGTGGGTTACAAGAACCGCTGAAATTCCTTTCACATCCGATGGTTTTATCTTCGCTAATTCATTTCCTGTCAAAAATGGGTCTATTATTACACTGTGCGTTTCTGAACTTACTGTCCAGCACGCATGTCCATGATAAGTTACCCTCATCATCTCACACCTCCTGTTAAATTTTTAAGTTTGTTTTTTATATACCAGCAATTTCCTTTTCAATCAAGGGTTTTTTTCTTTTGGGTTAAGAGAGAATTGTTTGGGAGTCAGGTCTTACCTTTTGACTTTTTTAAATCTTTAAATCCAGCTCCTTTCAAAGCACTCTCTATCACCAGAATAGAACCTTTCTCATTCAATTTTACCCCTTTTAACTAAAATCTCCAACCTCTTTTCCTCTGGTAACAATGCCTATGTTCTTCTACAGGGATTTTCCTTGCAAAAACCGGATCATTTTTGTAAAGTTCTTTATAGGAAGGATATAGTGTTGCTACTTTCATGGGCTTCCTCCTTCTATCATTTTCATAAGATATCCTGATGGGGGAAGCCCCCTATTTCAACGATTTTCTTTATCATCTTATGAAGAGCCTCCTTATTTTCAGGAACATAAACATTCTTCCATCTCCTTTTCCATACCTTACATCCATGGATACTATCTCTTAACCTAAAAGAGGGGGTCATTTTGCTTAACTTTTGTTTTCTCTCTTTTATAATTTAAATGTATGAGAAAGATGGAGAGAAATTTTCTGAATAGTTCTCTCTCTAAATATATTTTCTTTAATTTTAGATTTTTCTGGAAATTTGTCTTAT
>JBBIVP010000065.1:0-10207 GCA_037439705.1 bacterium | reverse complement strand
AGTTTGGACTTGGAAAGGGATTTTATCTGAGGGCAGATACCCAGCAGGTTTTCTTTATACCAAGAGAAGTTAAGAATTCAACAAGGTGGCCATCAGCTAATGGAAGGTATGAAAGCTGGACAGGATTTTTAAATATAAACATTAAATGGGTGAAGCAATGAAAAAATTGAGCATCCTTTTCATTATGCCTTTCCTTTCCTGTTCAAGTTCAATGAAGGCGGAGTTTGAACTCCATCTTAAGGAAGGGAACTTTGTGGGTTTTGCAACTGAAGATATAACGCCACATCCATATCTTGCAGATGGAGGGTGCGATACGGAATTCTGCTTTGAGGTCCCAATTCATATTCCGAAAAATATCTGTCCAAAAAATAAGGATTATACCTTTGAGGGATTTATGAACAAGCCAGCCACAGACCCTCTTAATTGCCAGGAGGGATTTATTGATGCGAATAAGAATGGATGGTTTGATGCAATATGGCTTGGAGGTTTTGACTTTGCAAGACCTGCAACTGGATATGATTTTGATGCACCTATAAAAGTTAGGAGCGCTGTAATAACAAAGGACAAAAACTATGTCCTCTTCCTTTCCATTGATACAATTGGGCTTTCACCAGTCCACCTTGCAAATCTGAGGGAGAAAATTGAGGGTCTTTCCGGCGGAACATTGAAAAAGGAAAACCTTCTCGTTTTTACACTGCACGACCATGAAGCGCCTGACCTTCAGGGATTGTGGGGTCCAGACCTCATTCACAACATAGACCTCAAAGGCCTTTTGAGACTTCCAGCCATTTCTGAGGAGGATGTGAAATTTCCACTTTCCGGGTTTAATCCAGAATACTGGGCTTTTGTTGAGAGGAAGGCAGTTTCTGCGGTTAAGAAGGCTGTTGAGAATATGAAACCCTACAAATATGTGAGATTCTTCAAGGAAGAAATTCCTCATCCCTCTGAACCAGAAAGGTTCTGCGATATTCAGGATGATGAAAAATTTGAGGTTGATTGCAATAAAGATGGATTTTTCAATGAAGGGATAGACCTTGACCTTTTTAAAGAGGGAATATACGCTAAGATGAACATAGACTGCGATATGAATGGAGTAAGCGGAAGGGATGACATTGAACTTTACAACTATCAATATGAGACAACAACCTATTCAACCCCCTGCACTTCCGAATCAATAAATTCCGTTTGGGAAAATATGGAGGAGAAGGCTAATAGGTATGACCAGTGCTTTATTCCCCTGAGCGAAAAAAGCGATAAATTTCTTGAGAGGTATTTGATTACAGATGGAAGGCTTCCATTTGTTATTGACTACAACATTTACTCGATTCAGTTTCTTGATGAAAATGAAAAACCACTTTTCACATTTGTGGTGTGGGGGAATCACGCTGAGGTGATGGAGCAGGACAATACCGCCATTTCCGCAGATTTTCCGGGTTATCTTTGTTCATTCATTGAAAGAAAGACGGGTGGAGGATGTATGTTTCAGATCGGTCCGGAAGGAGGACTTACAACGCCCCTTGGAACATGCATTCCGAAAATGGATGAAGAAGGCAATTACATTTTGAGAAATGTAGAAAAATATACGGGAGAAGAAATTGATTTTACAAAGATTGAGAACATAAAACCTGCTATCTGGGCGAAGGAAAGGGCTGAAAGCCTTGGGAGGTTTATTGGAAGATTTGTGCTTGAGGGGCTTAAAGGGTCAAGTTCTTATCTTCCTGTTGAGATTTTGAGCGAGAGAAAATTTGTATTTCTCCCATTTGAGAACCCAATATTTTATGTAGGTGCAAAACTTGACATATTCAAGGGAGGGCTGGTCCTTGTGGGAAAGGATGTGGATGCTGAGAAAATAAAGGATATCATCTATAAGAAGGAACTTTCAAAGGATAATTCTTCCTGTGGTCCGTTTGGATGTTTCAAACTCCCGATAAATCTTTTTTCTATAAGGATTAAGAGGATTTTTGAAGATAAGAAAATAGGCTTCATAACAACACCCGCTGAGTTTTTCCCTGATTATGTGGTTGGAAGAAAGAGAACCTCAATCTTCTGGAAAAGTGCTCCCGATGGTCTCGGAGATATTCCAAAAGACCCTAATTATCCAAAATTTTACACGAATTCAATAAATCCGATAAATGCGATTGAGATTGAAGGACTTGTCCCTTTAGCAGAAAAGAATGGCTATTCACTCTTCTTTATCACTGCTGAAACAAATTCAACAGTTGGCTACACGCCTCCGAGAAGCGATTTCCTTCCCCTTTATGAAGGTGTGTTTGACGATATAAAGAAATATGCCAGTCTTATAGACATGATTCTGAATGCCAATGGAGGACTCTGGCAGATTTTTGACCTCCCCTATTCCTACAGCAAACTTACATTTGAGGCACTTATGGAGGATGTCTGGAGCCTTTATTCAGATTATCTGAGGGACATAAATCCTCCCGGTAAGAAACTTGAGGTCATGAGGCACCCGAATCAGTATGAGGAAAGCGTTTCGCTTGGACAGAGGACAGGCGATATCCTCTATAATTTGTTAAGAAGTATGATTGAAGGGAAGAATTATTATCAGACCATATATGTCCCGGATGACCCGAATTTTAACGCTGAGGTCTTGAAAATGGCGGAAGAAAAGGAATAAGTGGAAAAACCGCAATTAAGAAGGATAGATATAATTCCATTAAAAGGAGGGAAGGTAATTTTGAGAGACCCATTTGGTATTTCGGAAAACACACTTATCATTGATGAAGAATTACTTACACTGATTCTTCTTATGAATGGAAATAGAGACTTAAAGGACCTTCAGGTGGAATGGATGAGAAGGCACGGAATTATGCTCTTTTCTGACCAGATAGAGGAAATGGTAAGAAAGCTTGATGAAAACTATATGTTGAACAACGAAAGGTTCTGGAGGAAGAAAAAGGAGATGGAAGAAGAATTTCGGTCATCAGCTATCAGAGAACCTGCTCTTGCGGGAAAGGTTTATCCTACTGATGAAATGGAACTGAGAAGTTATCTTGAAAGGATATTGAGTATCGGCGGAAAAGAGCAGTTCAATGGCAATGCACTTATTGTTCCACACATTGATTTGGAAAGGGGAAAGAGCGTTTATGCGAAGGGATTTTCCTGTCTGGAAGGGCATGAGTGTCCTGATGTAATTCTTATCCTCGGCACAGCGCATTTTGCAGAGGATGAATCCTATTTCATTCTTACTGAAAAGGATTTTATGACACCTTTTGGAAGAATAAAAACCGATAAAGAATCCGTACGGAAAATCAATGAGCTGTGTGGAGTAAATTTCTGCTCCGGGGAATTCGCATTCAAAAACGAGCATTCCGTTGAATTCCCACTTCTATTTTTGAGTTTTCTTTACGGAACAGGGTTTGAGATAATACCCGTTTTAGTGAATTCCTTTGAAAAATTCGTTGAACTTGCCATTGAACCGATTAACGATGGAAATTTGAAAAATTTTGTTTATGCACTTAAACAGGTATTGAATGGGAGGATTTTTCTTGCGGTATGTGCTGCGGACCTTTCCCATCTTGGTCCCAGATTTGGAGACCCAGCACCTCTTGGACTTTCGGAACTTTCGGCTATGGAAGCAATAGATAAAGCAATCATAAACAGAATACTGACAGGCAATCCGTCCTTTCTTTTCAGGGAGATTGAAACAATAAAAAACAGAACGAAAATTTGTGGATTTCCAGCCATATATACTCTCCTTTCCATTCTGAATGAACAAAAAGGAAGGCTTCTTTCCTATGAATATGCGTATTCACCGGAGGACGGTTCAGTTGTGAGTTTTTCGGCTATTGCATTTGAGAAGTGAATTTGTGGAAAGGACTGTTTCTTCTCTGAACGAAGAGGAGAAGAGGGAGATTTTAAAACTCATAAAGGAAGGAAAGTGTGAAATTGTAAGGATGGGGCCTAACATACTTGGGAGATTTTCTTGCAGGAATAGAAATTTCTTCGTTAAAATTTTCAAAAGAAAGAAACCGTTTTCTTTTATCTTCAGCCCGTTAAGAATGTCCTCTTCCTTCAGGTGTTTTTTAACAGGTATTTATATGAGGAAAAATGGAATAGATACTCCTGAATCCATTCTTTCATTTGAAAAAAGAAAAATGGGGTTTGTGGTTGAGGACATTTATGTTACAGAGGATATAGGAGAGCATCTTACCGCTCGCGAAGCCCTTCTTAAGACTGAAAGCAGATGGGAGAAAGAGTTTATAATAAAAAGGATTTCGGAACTGACAAAAAAATCCACGAAAAATCTATTTACCACAGAGACCTCAATCTTTCAAATTTTCTTCTTAAATGAGATAAAATTTATGTTATTGACATAAACAGGGCAAGGATTTTAAGAAAACCGCTTTCTGCTTTTAAAAGGGCAATTGAGATTTCAAGAATTGACCTCCATGGATTTGAAAGGGTTTTTATTTCGGAGTACATGAAGGGCATGAACCATCCATGGATTTTTAAAAATTTAATCCTTCTCTTCATAAAACTCAGAAAATTGAGAAGGATAAGAAGATTTTTTGTCAGGTTATTTGACAGGTTGTTTGGTAGATTTATTCAAAAAGTGAGAAATATTCCTCGCTTTTTGATTGAAGAGCAATTGTATATTAATAAAGGCATTTATTGAAAAGCTTAAGAAATAGAGGGGCAGGACAGGGCAATAACCCGTTTGGATTTTTAAGTTCTTAAAGAGTGTTATGGTATTTTTTTATCAAAACAAATTGCTGCGCATAGATAAGGGGAAGTAATGGTTCTGAGTGTAGCACTTCTGCCTTTTTATTCTTTCTGGTAGTCCTCTGATTTTTCGGAAAAATCTGTGAATTTTTACGGGTTTGTAAAAGGAGAAAAGTATAAAACTTCGTGAAACCCTCAAGAGTTCATCAATGGATGTTTTTATTTCTTCTAATTCAAAGTGATGGAAAAGCCTTATACAAACCACAAGGTCAAACGAGTTATCTTTAAAAGGCAGGTTTTTAATGTCACATCTGACAAGGTACTCGTAATTTTCAATTGCTTTAAGGAGCATATTTTTTGATATATCACACCCGACCAGGTTTTTGGAGAACTTTCTTATTCTTTCAGCATTTCTTCCGTACCCGCAGGGAATATCAAGAGCATTCCTAAATGGAGCATATTTGGAAAGGATTTTCAGCATTTTTCTTTTTTCAAGAAGGTCAACTACAAACTGGTCAGGAGTGCTGTATCTTTTTTTCCTGTAAAGGCTTGCATTTATATCTTCCTTTTCCATGCTCATATTTTATCCCTTTTAACTCAAATCTCCAACTTCTTTCTCTATGGTAATTATCTCCATATTGTTCCACAAAAACTACTTGATTTAAAAAAAATTTGTGCTAATTTAGAAAATGAAATGTATACATTGCTTATAACACTTCATGTAATTGCATGTGTGTTCCTGATACTCGTGGTTTTACTGCAATCTGGAAGAGGAACTGATCTGGGGATGGCTTTTGGAGGAGCAGGACAGAGCCTGTTCGGTGTGGGTGGACCCGCCAACATTCTTGAAAAAGTAACAGTGTGGGCGGCAATAATTTTTCTCATTACATCATTTTCAATTGCTTATATCACAAAGACTCATAAAACAATCTATAAACCAGTTCAGCAGGAACAGCCAGTAACTCCAGAAGGGGAATAGGTGGGTTATCTGATTTTAGCAGTAATTCTGGTTATAATATTATGGGTTTTATTTACTTTTAACAAACTTGTTAGGCTTCGCGCTCATGTTCAGAATGCATGGAGGCAGATAGATGTTCAGTTGAAGAGAAGATACGACCTCATCCCGAATCTTGTTGAACTCCTCAAAGGATACATGAAATTTGAAAGGGAAACCCTCATAAAAGTGACTGAAGCAAGAGCGAGGGCTATGCAGACCGAGGGAATAAAGGAAAAGGGAAAAGCAGAATCTCAGTTGAGTGATTCTATTATGAAATTGCTGGCTGTGGTTGAAAATTATCCAGAATTAAAATCCAATAAAAACCTTTTAGAACTTCAGGAAGAACTCAGGACGACAGAAAATCAAATTGCTTTTGCAAGGCAGTTTTACAATGATATTGCAACAAGGTTCAACATCTATCAGCGGATTTTTCCTTCATTCCTGATAGCAAAAATTTTTGGATTTCGTGAAGTTGAACTTTTTGAGACAGAGGAAGAAACCCGGAAAGCTCCATCCTTAAAACTCAGTATCTGACATTGGATTTTTTAGAAGTTCAAAAAGAGAACAATAGAAAAATTTTTATTTCCATTTTGTTTTTCATACTTTTCTTTTTGATGGTGGGAGGATTTATTGACTTTTTCTTCTATTCCCTTAAATTTCCCCTTTTTACAATTTTAGCCTTTTTGATTTCATCTGCTATTACCTTAACAGGTTATCTGTCCGGAGATAAAATTATTCTTATCGCTTTAGGAGCGGAACCAATTTCAAAGTTTAAAACCCTGCCTTTCAAAAGGGCTATGAATGTGGTAAAAGAAATCTCCATTTCTGCGGGAGTCCCGGAACCTTCTGTATATGTAATTAACGAAGAATTTCCTAACGCAATGGTCATTGCACTTTCACCAGAAAGAGCCAATCTATGCTTGACCCTTGGACTTATACATAGCATGACAAGAGAAGAATTGCAGGGCGTTGTAGCCCACGAATTCGGGCACATAAAATCAAGGGATTCTCTTCTGTTTTTATTGCTTTCAATAACATGGGGAGCATTTCTCCTTGTTTCTGACTGGTTTAAAGGTCTTTATTTCAGGAAGGTTAAAATAAAAAGGTTAGCAAAAACTCCATTTCTGATAGCGGGATTTTTGGTTCTGATTTTTGTAATTTTATCGCCTCTTATTTCAAGACTTACAACCATGGCTATTTCAAGGTGGAAAGAATACAATGCAGATGCCATATCAGCTGAATTGACAAGAAATCCACTCGCTCTTGCTAAAGCGTTAAACAAGATAATGAAGTATTCAAACAGGCTCAAAAATGCCTCTGGAAGGTATTATGCGACTGCACACATATTTATTGCCGACCCGATGAGAAGGGATTTATCCGACAGAGAGGATTTCTTTTCTAACCTTTTTAATACCCATCCCCCGATAAAAAGAAGAATTGAGATACTTGCGAGAATGGCTCATGTATCTCCTTCCGAGGTTCTGAAAAAAATGTCGGAAAAAGAACCGGCTATCTGCCCGGAATGCGAAAGCGAAATGAGGGAAGTCTCAATGAAAACATCCATTGGCACATTTGTAAAAATTGACCAGTGTCAAAAATGCGGAGGAATATGGTTTGATGCATGGGAACTCTATGCAATCGGTAATTCTACCGACTGTCAAAAGTTGAATCGTCCTGATATGGAGAGGTTGTGGAAGAAGTATGAATCAAGCGGAAATTTTATCTGTCCTCGCTGTGGAATTTCACTAAGTAGAATTCAGGACAGGAATCTCCCTGAAGAAATAAATTTGAGAAGGTGTAATTTCTGCGGCGGAATATGGCTAAATTATTTAGATTTTAAAATCTATCAGGATTGGAGAAGTGAAAAAACTATAAGGAGCGCCATTGAAAAGGAAATTGATAAATTTCCATCACAGATTTTATATCACGAAAGAGATTTTCTTGACCTGATAACGCCTCTGTTTTCTTTTCTATCTAAAAAGGTTGAATAGTTTATTTTCCGAGAAGTTCAACGAGGTAAGAAAGTTTCGCATCAAGAATTTTCTTTTTTGTTATCACTTCGGTAAGAGGAGTAAATGTGATTTCACCCTTTAATTCTCCAACCATAACATCCCTTTCACCATCAAGAAGTCCTTCAACCGCATAGTAACCGAGTTTTGTAGCAAGAATTCTATCTCTTGCAGTTGGCCTTCCACCCCTCTGGATGTGTCCGAGAATGCAGACCCTGTAGTCCAGTTTTGTGATATTATAAACCTTTTGTGCTATTTGAAAGGCATTTCCAGATTCATCACCTTCTGCAACTATGATTATTATGCTCCTCTTACCTTTCTCATAACTTGTTTTAATAAGATGAGCAATCTCCGAAATGCTTGTTTTTGTTTCCGGTATTATCACAGTTTCAGCTCCTCCTGCTATGGCTGATTCAAGGGCTATAAATCCGCTTAACCTTCCCATCACCTCAACATAAAAAATCCTTTCGTGTGAAGTTGCAGTATCCCTTATTCTGTCAACCGCATCAAGAGCAGTATTTAAAGCAGTATCAAATCCAATTGTGTAATCTGTCCCGTAAATATCATTGTCAATGCTTCCAGGGATTCCTATAACAGGAATTCCTGTTTCATCGGAAAATTCTTTGGCTCCCCTGAATGAGCCATCTCCACCTATAATAATAAGTGAATCAATTTTGTGCTTCTGGATGTTTTCCAACGCCTTTTTTCTTCCTTCCTTTGTTTTAAATTCTTCACTTCTTGAAGTCCCGAGGATTGTTCCTCCGAGGTGGATTATATTGGATACGCTTATCCTTTCAAGTTTCTTTATTTCATCGTTTATGAGCCCTTCATATCCCCTCTTTATCCCCATCACATCAATCCCCTTTTTGATAGCGGTTCTCACAACTGCTCTTATGCAGGCATTCATTCCAGGTGCATCCCCTCCGCTTGTCAGTAAACCAATTCTTTTAATTTTTTTCATTTTATCCTCCACAGCAGTTTTGTTCTAAAAGCATGAATATATTTTACCACTTCATAGATTTCTGGCAAATAGAATCCAAGAGACAATCGTTTTTGCTATATTCTCCATAAGTAATTATTACCTTCATCGCCTTTCTTCTTTTAAGAACCCTTATCCCTTCTAAAAATTTTTCAAGCGGAAACTCGTGGGTTATAATCTCCGCCACAGAAGGAAATTTTTCAATAAAACCTAACGCTTCCGGCATATCTTCGGGAAGGGAGGCATGATATCCTGAAATTTTCAACTCTTTATAATGGATTTGATTTAGAATGAATTTTGAGTTTCTAACAATTCCGTCAATACCGCTGAAGGCAATAATGGTTCCTCCCTTTTTTGCCATTTTTATTCCCCTTTCAAAAGCCGAATAATGCGATGCACAGATAATTATAAAATCACAGGACTCCGGGATTTCTTCTTTGCAGACATTAAACCCGTGTTTTCTTAAAAATTCCATTCTCCATCTGTTTTTTCCAAAAATTTTTGAATCTATTCCTTTTGTTCTGAGGAAAAAAGCATGGAGAAATGCTATTGGACCATCTCCTATAATTCCCACCTCACCTTCGGGTAATTTCTCTCTGTAAACCCTCAAAACACACGCTAATGGTTCTGAAAGGGTATAGTGTTTTTCGGAACTTCTAACTTTTAAAACATTTTCTCCTTCTACTGGTTCTTCTGGAAGGATTATGTACTCTGAAAATCCGCCCGGTATGTCAAATCCTATGCTTTTTGTGTTTGAGCAGTGTATGAAATCTACTTTTTGACAATAAATACATTTTCTGCAGACAATTCTGGGATGAACAACAACCAGGTCTCCTTCAGAGAATTTTTTGTTTTTAGAGTAAAAAACCTCTCCAAGAATCTCATGACCGGCAATAATTGGAAACTTAACCCTTCTGTGCCCATGTCTTAACATTCTTATATCACTTCCGCATATTGAACAAAAAATCACCTTCAGTAAAATCTCACCATTTTTTAAGGTGCCTATAGGAATTTCTCTTATGGAAACTCTGTTTTTATCTTCAAAAATTACTGCTTTTGTATTTTCAGGTAGCATACCATCATAATAAAGGAAATAAAACACATAGATGTCGCAAAAATAAATGTCCAATGGCTTCCGAATTTATCCCACAAAAATCCAGCAATGGCATTTGCAGGAAGAATTACCACCCCGAGAAGGAAATGAAAAATTCCGTAAGCCCTTCCCCTTTCTCCAACCTTTGAGAGGTCAGCCACTGTTCTTCTTCCTATTGCCTCGGTTATTCCCATTCCTATTCCGTACGCAAGCATAAGGAATATTCCAGAAGGCACCGAATATGTGAAAATGGCAATAAAATTTACAAGAGTATGAATTATGTATCCAATCAAAAGGACTTTAAGTCCACCAATTCTATCTGATAAAATTCCAACTGGGTATGAGACGCTTGCATATACGATGTTAAAAAGAAAATATCCTGCGGGAACAAGCGATGAACTGAATCCAGATTCCCTCAATTTTAAAAGGTAAAATGCATAACTCAA
>JBBIVP010000064.1:3191-10210 GCA_037439705.1 bacterium | reverse complement strand
TATAAGTTATATACTTATGCGACATTTTATGAGTTTGAATGAGAAAATTTAAGGGATTTGTGAGGTCTTTCTATTATCTAACACACTCAAAATCTTCTCAAACTGTAAAGCATATCCTGAAACCTCCTCTTGTAAAATCCTCTTATATTACCAATCCATATCCTGTATCTTGTACACTTAATTTTTTTATTTTTTACGGGCATAAATCAATACTTTATGTCAAATTTGAAGACCTACCCCTTTTTCCTTTTTTTGAATGCCCCTTCTTGAATATTTTATATGGCCATAATTTGATGTTATCGGGAATATTCCTTCAAATAAAGTTTTGGATTTCTCATAAATAAATTGCTTCTTTCAGGATATAATCTTTAATTTCTTCTTTAATTGTATCCACCGGAAGGATATCCACTTTTAATGAGAGTTTTTCTTCAAGAAAATTTCCAAGTCCTGCCAAATGAAGTAGCGTTGCTCCTTCAAGAAAGTTCACAAGAATATCCAAATCACTACCTTCTTTCTCATCACCCCGCACATAAGAACCAAATATTCCAACTATTTCAGCTTTATACTCCTTTCTTATTTGCTCTTTTAAACTCACAAGAACTTTTGTTATTTTCTTTAATTTCTCGTTCACTTTCTACCCTCTCTCTATCTTTTAAACTCCTGTTCAATGTATCTGATTTCATAATTTTTTGGTGTTAAAACACTCTGACCATTCACATAAACAATTTGCGGTGTTAATAATAGTTCAATCTCCTTATTAATAAATTTTTTTTCCTTTTTAAAATCTTCCTCTGTCCGGTTATCATTATATTCTCTCCAATCAACAGCAACATTTCTTCCTTGTTTCTCACCAAGAATAAACGGGTATTTTTTCCCAGTGTTTCTTGCCTTTATTTTAATGACTTTCTTTGCAGGGTCTTCCTGGATAAATTTTTCTATTTGATTGCGCTTAGAGTTTAAAACCCTATAAATTCCGAAATCCGGTGCAGAGATTTCATCCTGAAAAAGTTTTTTAAGCACATCTTGAAACTTTCGGATACTCTCCATAATTGTTATAATAGCAAACAAAAGTGAAAAGTCAATTATGCGACGTTCCAGTGGTGGTTTATATCTATTAACTTGACCCTCAATTTTTGAGGTTTTAAAATTGTTTAATGAGTGAAATAAAAGTGGAGCATTATTTAATGGATATTTTTGAGGTATTTGAAGAGCCATATTTACTTCCCTACAAAAAACTCTTCAAACTCTTTATATCCTGGGAAGAGGTAATTGGGAAGGAACTGGGAAGCAAAAGCGAACCAATTGGCATTAAAGACTCCGTCCTCACAATTATTGCAGATGATGAACTGGTGATGACGGAGATGTATTATATAAAAAATGAAATTAAAGATGTGGTGAATAAAGCACTTGGAGAGCCTTTGATTGAAGATATAAAAATAATCTGTCAGAAAAGAAAGGAGAAGAAGAAAAAAGTCAGAAAAACGGAGAGTGAAGGCATTAAACTTCCAAAGGAGATAGAAAAAATAATAAATTCCTTTAAGGATGAAGGATTAAGGGAAAAGATGAGAAGATTTGCTTCAGTTGTGCTTCTTAAAAATAGGATGAAATAATTGGCACCCGTCAATAATTTTGTGCCAGTTTTATTAGGGCGTATCTTTTTTCGTAGAGGGCATTCATATGGAGGCTGCGGAGTTGAGTAATAAAAATTCAGTGATATATTTTTGAAAAATGAAGACGATTGGTGAACATCTTTATGAAAAATTTCCAAAACTGAAGGAAAGGATAATAGCAGGAGAAACGCCTTCCGGTCTCAAAGACCTTTCAGCAGAATGGAACGGTGAAGAGGTTAAACCCGTGTTGATTGATTCTGAAAACGGAATCGAGATATTGAGACACAGCACATCCCATGTTATGGCACAGGCTGTAAAATCCATTTTTCCGGATGCTAAATATGCGATAGGTCCTGCGACATCCGAAGGTTTTTACTACGATTTTTACCGTGAGGAACCTTTCACAGAGGATGACCTTAAAAGAATAGAAGAAAGGATGCGAGAGATAATAGAGAAAGACTTAAAATTTCACAGAAGGACTCTAACAATGGAAGCAGCAATTGAACTCTTTAAAAGTATGGGAGAAAAGTATAAGGTGGAAATTCTTGAGGAGATTGAAGATAAAGAAGTCTCCATTTACCAGCAGGGAGATTTCATTGACCTCTGCAGGGGACCACATCTTCCATCCACAGGCTACATAAAGGCATTCAAACTTTTGAGCGTTTCAGGTGCTTACTGGAGGGGAGACGAAAAGAGAGAGATGCTTCAGAGAATATACGGAACCTCATTTCCTGATGAAGAAAGTCTCAATAATTTTCTTGAACTTCTTGAAGAAGCAAAGAAAAGAGACCACAGAAGGTTGATGAAGGAACTTGGACTCGCCTCTTTTTATGATGAAGCAGGAGCAGGGCTCGTTTTCTGGCATCCATCAGGTGCAATTATAAGAAGGATAATTGAGGACCTGTGGAAGGAATTTCACATCAAAGAGGGATATGAACTGGTTTATACACCTCACATAGCAAGAATTGACCTCTGGAAAAAGAGCGGGCACCTTGATTTTTACAGGGAAAATATGTTCTCTCCAATAGAGGTTGAGGAGGTTCTTTATCAGTTGAAGCCTATGAACTGCCCATTTCACATTCTCATATACAAAAGCAAGGTAAGAAGTTACAGAGACCTTCCAGTAAAATTTGCAGAACTTGGCACGGTTTACAGGTTTGAAAGGTCGGGAGTGCTTCACGGACTTCTGAGGGTGCGGGGATTCACGCAGGACGATGCCCATATATTTGTGAGCAATGAAGGACTTGAGGAAGAGATAATGAGAATTCTTGACCAGACCATGAGGTTTTTGAAAATTTTCGGGTTTCAGGAATTCGGGGTTTACCTTTCCACCCGTCCTGAAAAGTATGTTGGCTCTGAAGAGGTCTGGAATCTTGCAGAGGAGGCACTAAAAAAAGCGCTCATAAATAAGGGTATTGATTATACTGTTGACCCGGGAGAAGGAGTATTTTATGGTCCAAAAATTGACATAAAAATAAAAGACATACTTGGAAGGGAATGGCAGTGTTCAACAATTCAGGTGGATTTTAACCTTCCTCAAAGATTTGAACTCACATACAGGGAAAAGGATAACCTTTTCCATACCCCTATAATGATTCACAGGGCAATCATGGGCTCCCTTGAGAGGTTTCTGGGTGTTTTGATTGAGCACTACAAAGGGGCATTTCCGTTCTGGCTTGCTCCTGAGCAGGTCAGGGTTATGAGCATTTCTGAGAAGTCAAGAGATTATGCGGAAAAGGTAAAAGGAATTCTTGTAAATGCCGGATACAGGGTTACCGCAGATTTAAGGGACGAAAAAATTTCATACAAAATAAGAGAATCCCAGATATTGAAAATCCCTGTGATGGTTATTGTGGGTGAGGCAGAAAAATCTTCTGAAAGCGTTTCCATAAGGTTCAGGGATGGAAGTGAGAAGAGGGGAGTAAAAATAGAAGAATTTTTAAAAATTCTGAAAGAAGAAAAACTGGACAAGGGTTAAAACAGTATCAGGTATAAAGAACCTCTATTATATTTTCTTAAATTAGCCCCCTCTCCTCCTTAAACTGGAAAAAAAAATTATTCCGGGGCAAAGATTTGAGAAATCCTTGAACAGTGATTCTAAATTTTGAATAATTATTTATAAAAATGAATATTCGTTCAATAAAAGAGAAAGAAGAGGAGTTCAGAAGAAATGAGATACTGAAGGTGGCACTGAATGTATTTTCAGAAAAAGGATTTCATGCCACAAAGATGTCAGATATCGCAAAATTCTGCGGAATTAGTGTAGGAAGCCTTTACAACATATTTCAGAACAAGGAGGAGCTTTATATTTCCCTTTTTGAGGCGAAGGTTCAGGAGGTCTTCACAATGGTTGAGGAAACGGCTTTAAAATTTGAAAACCCATTTGAGAGTCTGAGGGAGATGACACTCTCCTATTTCAGAGCAGGAATTGAATACGGTGAGTTCTTTCGCCTTTTTATGAACGAAGCCATAGGATTTAAAAGGGAAAGAAAGGAAAAATGGAAGGAAAGGGTATTTTTAATTTTTATGAAGCACCTTGATGTGGTGAAGTCCATTGTTAAAAAATTTGTTGGGGCAAAGGGTGATGAGGAGGTTCTTCTCTTTTCACTTATCTATCTCGGAATGATTCACCAATTGATTGTGTTTCACATAAGAACTAACAGGGAAATCAATCCTGAAAAACTCACAGGGGTAATTATGAGGATTATAAAAAAAGGAATAAAATAAGGAGGAAAAATGAAGAAAATTTTTGCTCTGGCACTTCTTTTCCCTTTTGTCCTCTCCGCTGAAGAGGTAAAGGAAATAAGCCTTGAGGAAAGCATCTCAATGGCAATTGAAAACAATTTTTCACTTAAAGGAGCAGAAAAAGAGGTTGAGAGTGAAACCATGAAGAAGTGGAGTGCCTTTTCAGGATTTCTTCCAAAGGTAAATGTGGGTGGCTCAAAGATATTGAGAGAAGAGTTAAGGGCTATTGAACTTCCCGTAATGGGAAAAATGGAAATTGATTTTACATACGATTATACGGTTCAGGTTCAAGGGACACAGCCTCTCTTTACCTGGGGAAGAATTTTTTATGGATTTATGGCTCAGGATGAGAGCCTTCTTGGAAAAAAAGAAGAATTCAAGGGTAAGAAGGAAGACATAATAAAAGAAACCATAAAGGCATATTATGGGGTCCTTGTTTCAAAAGAACTCCTGTCTTTAACAAAGGAAGCACTTAAAACTGCTGAAGAACATCTGAAGGTTGTTGAAGCAAAATTCAAAGCGGGTGAGGCAATTGATTTTGAGGTTTTAAGGGCAAGGGTTGAGGTGGCAAATACAAAGACGCAGGCAATTGAGGCTGAAAATGCCTATCAGGTTTCCCTTCTTTATTTCAGAAAGGTAATAGGAGCAGGTCCTGATGCTAATTTAATCCCGAAGGGAGGTCTTGAGGAGCTAAAGGTAAGTCCTCCTGATGAGGATTTAAACTGGTTTATTAAAAACGCTACCGAAAAAAGACCCGAACTTCTTGCTTTAAAACATTATGAGATGGCACTGGAAAATGCAGCGAACTCCCAGAGGGGAGGATTTCTTCCTGCCTTTGCACTTACAGGAAGTTATCAGGTTGAAACGAACGACCTAAGAGGAAAATGGGTAAGAAGCGGTTCGCTTCTTGTTGGTTTTCAATGGAGCATATTTGATGGAGGTCTTACCTATCACAACTGGAAGGCTATGAAGGCACAGAAGGAAAGCCTCTATTTCACCAGAAAAGAGGTTGAAGAGCTTGTGAAACTTGAAGTGAAAAAGGCATACATGGATACCATTTCTGCAATTGAAAAGGTTAATGCCGGAAAGGAAACCCTAAATGCTGCAAAGAGAGGGGTTGAAATCGCTGAGGAAAGGTATAGAGCGGGTCTGATGACAAATGTTGAAGTTATGGATGCCCAGTTAGCGTTTAAAAGCGCAAGGATGAATTACATAAAATCTCTTTACGATTACATAGTAGCCAAGACATCTTTATACAGGGATCTTGGCATAACAGAAAATCTTTTGAAAGGAGGTAGACTATGAAAAGAGTAGTATTTCTTCTGGTGGTTATCCTTTCGTGTGGAAAGGCTGAAAAGTCTATAAAAATTGATACCATTCCTGTAACTGTGACCAGACCATTAAAAAGGGATTTACAGGTTAAAGAAATGGTATTCTGCACGCTAAAGGGATGGACTGAAGCAGATGTTTTTCCAAAGGTTTCAGGAAAGGTGATAAAAATAAAGGCGAGAGAATGGAACAGGGTTGCAAAAGGAGAGGTGATTGCCATAATTGACCAGGACATAACAGGCGTTGAATACAGACCATTTAATGTTGAATCTCCCATTTCTGGAATAATAGGGGCAATATATGTTGAAGAAGGAGAACAGGTAAGTCCTCCCACAATGTCAAGGTCAATGGGAACACCAATTGCAAAGGTTGTTTCCATAGAAAAAATAAGGACTGTTTGTGAGGTGCCGGAAAGAATCCTTCCTTCTGTAAAAATCGGAACAAGGGCAGTTCTTAAAGTTCTGGCTCTGGATGAGAAATTTGAAGGAAAGGTATGGAAAATGAATGCAATTGTGAATCCTTCAACCCGTTCTGCCCAGATTGAGGCGCTTTTTGATAATCCATCTTATCTTCTGAAACCGGGAATGTATGGTGAATTAATTCTCATAATAGAAGAAAAAAAACGAGTTCTTTCCGTTCCAGCAGACCTTATAATGAAAAACGAAAAAATGGAAGAATATGTATGGGTTTCTGAAAATGGAATTGCAAAAAGAATGTTCATTGAGAGGGGAATAACGGATGGATTATACAGCGAAATTAAAAATGGACTTAAGGAAGAAGACCTTGTAGTGGTTATGGGAAAAGATATTCTGAGGGAGGGAGCGAAGTTGAACATAAAAATGGAGGAGAACCTATGAAACTTCCTGAAATAAGCATAAGAAGGCCTGTTTCAATAACAATGCTCTTTCTTGGCATCCTCGCCCTCGGACTTCTATCATTAAAATTCCTTCCCATAGACCTGATGCCAAAAGTTTCCCTTCCTGCGATGGCTATTGTTACCATCTATCCGGGAGCTTCTCCCGAGGATGTTGAAACACTTGTAACGGAAGTGATTGAAGACTATGTGGCAACAGTTCCAAATCTAAAGGAGATAGAATCCCGTTCTGTAGAAAACATTTCTGTTGTGAGTTTGAGGTTTAACTGGGGAACGGAGATGGGTGAGGCAGCGAACGATGTCCGTTCAAGGCTTGATATGGCGAAGAGATGGCTTCCAGAGGGCATTGAACCACCGGCCATTTACAAGTTTGATATGGACATGTGGCCCATCCTGTTTTATGGTGTTTGAGCAGAAGAAACATATCCGAAATTGTGAAAACTCCTTGAAGACAGGGTTAT
>JBBIVP010000064.1:0-3181 GCA_037439705.1 bacterium | reverse complement strand
CCCTTAAAGAGACTTCCGGGAGTGGCTCTTGTTATGCTTATAGGTGGTCCTGAGAGGGAAATCCATGTAAATGTGGACAAAGAAAAAATGGAATCTTTAGGAATATCAATGAACCAGGTGATAAATGCAATAAAGGCTGAAAACCTTACAATTCCAACAGGACATATAAAGTTCGGAATGATGGATTACACAATAAGAACCCCTGGCGAGTTTAAGAGCCTAAAAGAACTTGAAGAGGTAATCGTGGGCTTCAAATTTAAAGAGCCCCTTTCAGCACTTACCTTCCAGAATCCCGTTCCCGTGAGGCTTAAAGAAATAGCGAGGGTTGAAGATTCATTTAAAGAAAAAGAAACCATTGTGAGGGTTAATGGAAAACCGGGACTTATAATGTTCATTCAGAAACAGTCAGGAACAAATACAGTTGAGGTTGCGGAGAGGGTCAAAAAGGAAATGGAAAGGTTGGAGAAGAAATTACCTGCTGATGTCCATTTTGAATTAACTGTTGACGCATCCGACTTTATAAGGCTGGCGATAGAAAATCTCAGAGATGCTGTTTTTATAGGAGGTCTTCTTGTAATTCTTGTTGTCTTTCTCTTCTTAAGGGAAATCAAGGGAAGTTTTATAATTGGACTTTCAATACCATTCTCCCTTATAGTTGCATTCATTTTTCTCTTCCTTAACGACTCCTCAATAAACATGTTTTCACTATTTTCACTCGCCATAGCAATAGGGATGGTAGTTGACGATGCCATAGTTATCTACGAAAACATATCACGCCATCATTCTTCGGGTCTTTCACCTGAAGAGAGCGCAGTCACAGGAGCATCTGAGGTGGGACTTGCTGTTATGGCATCTACATTCACAATCGTGATGGTCTTTCTTCCAATAGTTTTCATAAAGGGAATTACAGGAATCCTTTTCAAAGAATTAGGAATGATTGTATGCGTAACAATCCTTACATCCCTTCTCGTTTCTTTAACCTTAACCCCGATGCTCGCTTCAAGGTTCCTGAAAATAAAAAGCAAAATTACAATTTTTGACAAAGCCTATTCCATTTCAGAGAAATGGTATAATGACCTTGAAAATTTCTACGAAAAAATCATTTCGTTTGCCATAAGAAAACCAAAAACAGTAATCTCTGTTGGAATAGCGGTTTTCATCCTGAGCCTTATTTGTATCAGGTTCATAGGAACTGAATTTTTCCCGGAGGAAGACCAGGGACAGTTCAGGGGAACTCTTGAACTTCCTGCGGGAACAAGGGTTGAACTTACTGATAGAGTCAACAGGCAAATAGAAGAAATTGCAAGAAGGGGAATTCCTGAATTGAAAAGCATGATAACGAGGGCTGGACCCACTGAAACAGGATGGGGAACAATCATGGGAACAAGAGAAGATACATATACGGGCATGATGATGGTGAGGCTGATTGATAAGGAAAAGAGAAGGAGAACCGCAAAAGAGATTGCGCACTTTTTTGAAGGAAAGGTAAAGGAAAATGTCCCGGGACCCACAAAAATTGAGTTTTCTATGCAGGACCCCATGGCCTCAACGGTTCTTGGTGGAATAAAACCCGTAGCCATAGAGATTTATGGTGAAGACCTTGAGGAACTCAAAAATGTAGCGTATGAGATATATAACATCGTTAAAGAGGTCCCCGGCACACACGCTGTCAGTAAGACCTACGAGGAAGCAAAGCCTGAAAAATGGGTCTCCCTTTCAAGGTCAAGTGCGATGACCTTTGGACTTCCATTCGGATTTCTCGCAACTGAATTGAGAGCAGGATTTGAGGGAATTTCCGCTTCAAAGTTCAGAGAAAAGGGAGAAGATTATGATATAGTGGTTAGACTTGGAAAGGAATACAGAAATGAGCTTGACGATTTGAAAAATTTTCCTCTTATCTCACCTTATGGTGGAAGGTCAACAAGACTTTTAAATGTGGGAGATATCAAGGAAAGGAAAGGTCCGCTTGAGATATTGAGGAAATCGCAGTCAAGGATGATAAGGGTTGAAGCAGACCTTTTCAAAAGACCTCTCGGAGATGTGGTTAATGACATAAAAAAGAGGCTTCCTTCAATTCAGCTTCCAGAGGGAGTTGATGTCACATTTGCAGGTCAGGTTGAGGAACAGAGGGAGGCTTTCAGTGCTTTAGGACTTGCGTTTTTCCTTGCGGTGTTTCTTGTCTATGCAATACTTGCCTCACAGTTTGAATCCCTCATAGACCCTTTCATCATAATGTTTGCTGTTCCCTTTGCAATAACTGGTGTGCTTTTGGGCCTTCTTGTAACAAGGCATACCCTGAACATTGTATCCATAGTTGGAGCGGTTGTACTTGTAGGAATTGTTGTGAAAAACTCCATAGTTCTTGTTGATTATATGAACATACTTTTGAAAAGAAGATTGAAACTGGAAGAAGCCATAATGACAGGAGCGAAAAGAAGATTGAGACCTGTTCTTATGACTGCCTTTACCACCATGTTAGGCATGGTTCCTCTTGTCCTCATGAGAAAGGAAGGAGCTGAAGGATGGAGACCGCTCGGAATAGTTGTCATAAGCGGACTTTTCGCTTCAACAATGATAACTTTAATTTTTGTCCCCTCCCTTTACAAAATTGTGAAGAGACGAAAATTTGCATAAAATAAAAAAGCTTCCGGCACCGTCCTACTCTCCCGCCTCAACGGGGAGGCAGTACCATCGGCCCTGGAGGGCTTAACGACCGTGTTCGGAATGGGAACGGGTGTTTCCCCTCCGGTATGGGCACCGGAAGCTTTTAAAATCTAAAAAACTGAATACATTGTAAGTTAAGGCAAAATGGTTAAGCCGAACGGCCGATTAGTACGGGTCAGCTCAATCCCTTACGGGACTTACACCTCCCGCCTATCAACCCCGTAATCTACGGGTGGCCTTCAGGGACACCTTATCTTGGGGCCGGCTTCCCGCTTAGATGCTTTCAGCGGTTATCCGTTCCCGACATGGCTACCCAGCGTATGCCCCTGGCGGGACAGCTGGTACACCAGAGGTCGGTCCATCCCGGTCCTCTCGTACTGGGGACAGCTCCCCTCAAGTGTCCTACGCCCGCGGAGGATAGGGACCGAACTGTCTCACGACGTTCTGAACCCAGCTCACGTGCCGCTTTAATGGGCGAACAGCCCAACCCTTGGGACCTGATCCAGCCCCAGGATGC
>JBBIVP010000063.1:0-10250 GCA_037439705.1 bacterium | reverse complement strand
CTCATTCAAACTCATAAAATGTCGCATAAGTATATAACTTATACAAAAATTTGACTTGAAAATTTGAGGGGAGTATAATGTTAAAAAGTGGGTATCCCGAAAGGGAACCCAACTTTATATTTAAATTAAAAAGAGGTGCCTGGATCCGATGGACCGGGACACAAAAAAGAGAACAGTTCCTGGAATAAAGAAGAGGAAGGTAGGAATTCCTATAGTAGCAATCACAGCCTACGATTATATATTTTCAAAAATAGCAGATGAAGCAGATGTAGATATAATTCTTGTTGGAGATTCAGCGGGAATGGTTTTCAGCGGTTATGAAAATACTCTTCCCGTCACTATGGAGGAAATGCTTTATCATCTGAGAGCTGTGGCAAGGGGAAGAAAAAATGCCCTCCTTATTTTTGATATGCCATTCGGAAGCTATCAATCCTCAATTGAGGAAGGAATTAAGAATGCAGTTCTTGCCATGAAAAACGGTGCTGAAGGAGTAAAAATAGAAGGGGGAGAGGAGATTGAGGAACTCGTTCACAGATTGACTGTACTCGGAATTCCGGTTATGGGTCACATAGGGCTCACTCCTCAATGGATACACAGTTTTGGAGGATATAAGGTTCAGGGGAGGGAAGAAGAGAAAAGGGAAAAATTAAAAAGGGATGCCAAGGCGCTTGAAAAAGCAGGGGCTTTCTCCATTGTCCTTGAAGGTATTCCTGCTGAACTTGCTTCTGAAATTACATCTTCTCTTTCTATTCCCACAATTGGAATAGGAGCAGGAATTGGATGCGATGGGCAGATACTTGTCATTCACGATGTCCTCGGACTATTTCCCGGTATGCGTCCCACATTTGTAAAAGCGTACGAAAACCTTTACGAAAAAACTCTTTCAGCAATAAAAAAATATGCTGATGAAGTGAGAGAAAGAAAATTTCCCGGAGAGGAGCATTCGTACAGATGAAGGTCATAAGAAAAATAAAAACCATGCAGAAAATCTCTGAGGAACTGAGAAAAAAGGAAAAGGAAATAGCCTTTGTTCCCACAATGGGATACCTTCATGAGGGTCATCTTTCCCTTGTACGAATTGCGAAGAGATTCGGAGACATTGTTATTGTAAGCATTTTTGTAAACCCAACGCAGTTTGGACCATCTGAAGACTACAGATCATATCCAAGGGATGAAAAGAGAGACCTTTCAGTTTTAAGAAAAGAAAAGGTTGATTTCGTGTTTATACCGTCTGTTGAAGAAATGTATCCTGAAAACTATCAGACCTATGTGGAAGTTACAGAACTGTCAAAATATCTCTGCGGAAGGTCAAGACCGGGACATTTCAGAGGAGTGTGCACAGTTGTAACAAAACTCTTCAACATAGTCAAACCGCATTATGCGGTTTTCGGCGAGAAGGATTATCAGCAATTGAAAATAATAGAAAGGCTCACAAAAGATTTGAATATGGATATAAAAATTATTCCGGGACCAACAGTAAGGGAAAAGGATGGGCTGGCAATGAGTTCAAGGAACACTTATCTTACAGAAGAGGAGAGAAAATCTGCTCTTTCCCTTTCAAAAGCCCTTTATGAAGTGAAGAGGATGGTTCACCAGGGTGAAAGGAATTGTGAGGTTCTCATCAAAAAAGCAAAAGAAATAATTGAAAAAGAACCCCATACAAAAATAGATTATGTGGAGATAGCCCATCCCTTAACCCTTGAACCAATAAAAATGATTGAGAATGAGGCAGTTATTGCCCTTGCTGTTTTTGTCGGCAGGGCAAGGCTTATAGATAATATGAAACTGGAGGTGAGAAAATGAAAAGAATGATGATGAAATCAAAAATCCACAGGGCAACAGTAACCGAAGCAAACCTCAACTATGAGGGAAGTATCACCATAGATGAAAAACTTATGGATGCAGCGGATCTCAAAGAGTTTGAACTCGTCCAGGTCTACAATATAAACAACGGAGAGAGATTTGAGACCTATGTGATAAAAGGCGAAAGGGATAGCGGGGTAATATGCCTCAACGGTGCAGCAGCAAGAAAGGTGGCAGTTGGGGATAAAATAATAATATTGAGCTATGCCTCCTACGATGAAGAGGAAGTAAAAAGATTGAGACCAAGAATTGTTCTGGTTGATGATGAAAACAGAATAAAATCAATAAAGGGCGAAACTCCGGACAATTAAAATTCACTTGAAATCCCAGGCAAAAATTTGCTAAAATTTAATTGATGAAAAAATTAACTTTTATTTTTGTAATTTTTCTAATCGTGGGGACAGCAGGTGCAGAAAAGGCTTACATATTCACAGAGGAAGGAGAAATAATAGAGGGGGAGGTAATTTCACCTGAAGAGATTGGAATGAGTGTAGAGACCATGGAGATAGTCTTTGTGGAAGAAGGAGAATTGATAACAGAAAGAATAGTTGTTGAAGAGGAATTCATTGAGGAGGGAAGTTCTATTGTTCTTCTTGAGGAAGAAGGAAACAGATTTATATCTGCCTATGAAAGCCCGTGGGAGGGTGAGGAAGAAGAAATACCAACTGAGGAAGAAAGTTTTGGTGAAGAGGAATTTGAATACTGATTTTTTTGAAAATTGAAATCTTCTTGATAAAATTCTTTCATAGTGGAAGAAAAAATGGAAAAGGCATACAACCACAAAGAGACAGAGGACAAATGGTATTCCTTCTGGGAAAAAAATAAATTTTTCACTCCAAACCTGAATTCAAAAAAACCACCTTTCTCAATGGTAATTCCTCCCCCGAATGTAACCGGTTCCCTTCACATGGGACACGCCCTCAACAACACAATTCAGGACATAGTGGCAAGATACAAACGGATGAAGGGATTTGAAGTATTGTGGTTGCCCGGAACAGACCATGCTGGAATTGCCACTCAGAATGTAGTTGAAAGGGAGCTTGCAAAGGAAGGACTTACAAGAGAAGAACTCGGGCGTGAAAAATTTATAGAAAGGGTCTGGAAGTGGAAGGAGGAGTACGGAAACAGGATTATCTATCAATTGAAAAAACTTGGCTCTTCCTGTGACTGGACGAGAGAGCGTTTCACGATGGACGGGGGATTGAGTTTGGCAGTGAAGGAGGCTTTCATAAGGCTATGGAATGACGGGTTAATTTACAGAGGAGATTATATAATAAACTGGTGTCCGAGGTGTAAAACAGCCCTTGCAGATATTGAGGTTGAAAGTTCTCAGGAAAATGGAAAACTTTACTACATAAGATATCCTATTGAAGGTGAAAAGGAATATCTAACGGTTGCCACTACAAGACCCGAAACAATGCTCGGAGATACAGCCATTGCAGTTAATCCTGGGGACGAAAGGTATCTGAAATATCATGAAAAATATGCCATACTCCCACTTGTGGGAAGGAGAATCCCTGTAATTACCCATCCCTATGTGGAAGAAGAATTCGGAACAGGTGTCCTGAAAATTACCCCTGCTCACGATTTCAACGATTTTGAAATAGCAAAATCTTGCAATCTTCCAGCCATCAAGGTAATAGATGAAGAAGGAAAAATGACCCGTGAAGCGGGAGAGTTTGAGGGGCTTGACAGATTTTCCGCAAGAGAAAAAATCATAGAAGCACTCCGTGAAAAAGGTCTTTTTGAGAGGACCGAAAATTATGAAATCTTACTTGGCAGATGCTACAGGTGCAAAACTGTGGTTGAGCCTTTGCTTTCCAAACAGTGGTTTGTGAAAACAAAACCCCTCGCTGAAGAGGCATTAAAGGCGGTTCAGGAAGGAAAGACAGTTTTCATTCCTGAAATGTGGACTGGAGGTTATTATCACTGGCTCAATAATATGAGGGACTGGTGCATTTCAAGGCAGATATGGTGGGGACACAGAATTCCAGCCTATTACTGCTCCGATTGCGGAAATATAATGGTAAGAAAGACCACGCCGAAGAAATGCAATAATTGCAAAAGCGAAAGGATAAAACAGGATGAAGATGTGCTTGATACATGGTTCAGTTCTGCTCTGTGGCCCTTTTCAACTCTTGGATGGCCAAAAAAAACAAAGGATTTAAAAATCTTCTATCCTACATCCCTTCTCGTAACAGGTTTTGACATAATAACCTTCTGGGTAGCAAGGATGATGATGATGGGACTTTACATAATGAAAGAGGTGCCATTCAGAAAGGTTTACATACACGCTCTGGTAAGGGATGCTACGGGGCAGAAGATGAGCAAGACAAAAGGAAATGTAATTGACCCACTTGATATGGTGGAAAAATACGGAACCGATGCTCTGAGATTTACACTTACCGCGATGACCGCTCAGGGAAGGGACACAAAACTTTCAGAAGAAAGAATTGAAGGATATAAGCATTTCATAAACAAGATTTGGAATGCAAGTAGGTTCATTTTCACTGCAGGTAAACCCTCGGAAGATGGGTTCCAGCCACTTACAATTGAAGACAAATGGATTCTTACAAAATTAAATGAGACAATTGAAAAAACAGAAAGGGCTCTTGAGAAATACGAGTTTAATATTTATGCCCAGGAAATCTACAATTTCCTCTGGAAGGAATTCTGTGACTGGTATATAGAAATTGCAAAGTATCACATTTATAAGGGTGATGAAGAAAAATGCAAAAATACATCAAATATCCTTTTATATGTTCTGGAGAAGTTCTTAAGACTTTCTCATCCTGTTATTCCTTTCATAACAGAGGAGATATGGAATAGAATTCCAGAAAATTTCAAAAGCAATAGAAAAAGCATTATGATAGCAGATTTTCCCCAAAAAGATGAATATGAGTTTAAAACTGAAGCAGAAGTTTTTGAAAAAATAAAGAAAATTGTTACCACAATAAGAAACATAAAATCGGATTATAACATCGGGGAAGAAAGAGAAATTTTTTGTAAAATCTGGGCATCCGAAAACATTGGAAAAGAAATAAATAAAGTTTTATACATCATTTCCCATCTAACAGGGGCGAATGCAGAAGTTATATGTGAAAAACCGACAAAAGACATTTTAAATACGGTTATCAGGGAAGTGGATGATATGGCAGTAGGAATAAACATAGAGGGCTTAATAATAAACAGAGAGAACGAGATAAAAAAGGCACAGGAAGCGTTGAAAAAGGCAGAAGAAGAACTTTCTTTTCTTATGAAGAAACTTTCAAACGAAAACTTCATTTCAAAGGCCCCGGAGGAGGTGATCAGAAAAACGGAGATGGAGGCAGGACTTCTTTCCGAAAGGATTAAGGTGCTTCAGGAAAAAATAAAAATTCTCTCGGAGATGAAAGGATGATTGAAATAGCCAGGCACATAATTGAAGATGTGGTGAATAAAGCAATAGAAGAGGACATTCCTTACGGAGATAAAACTACAGATTATCTTTCCTCAATAAAGGACTGCTCTGCAAGGGGATTCATAAAAGCAAAAGAAAGGTTTGTGCTTGCAGGAATTGAAGTTGCAAGGTTTGTTTTTGAAAAGGTGGATCCCCTGGTTTCCTTCAATCCTTTAAAGAAGGATGGAGAGGAGGTTGATAACAAAGAGGTAATAGCAGTTGTGGCTGGAAGGGCAGGGTCTTTATTTAAAGGAGAAAGAATTGCTCTGAACATACTTTCCCATCTGAGCGGAATTGCAACCTATGTGAGAAGAATCTCAGAACTTCTTGAAGGAACCGGAATAAAACTTGTGGATACAAGAAAGACCCTTCCGGGATTAAGAGCTCTTCAAAAATATGCAGTAAGAATTGGAGGAGGATACAACCACAGGTTTTCACTTTCCGATGGAATTCTTATAAAGACAAATCACATAAGGATGGTGGGGTCTATTAAAGATGCGGTGGAGGAGGTAAGAAAAAAGCTAACCCCTTTTATAAAAATAGAGGTGGAAGCGAAAACATTAGAAGAAGTAAAATCCGCCATAGAATCAGGAGCAGACATAATAATGCTTGATAACATGACGGATGAAGAAATAAAAAAGGCAGTGAAAATGATAAACGGAAGGGCAGAGGTTGAAATTTCAGGAAAAATTGATGAAGAAAGAATAAAAAGGCTTAAAAGGATAAAGGGAATTAATTATATTTCCATGGGAAGTATAACCCACTCCGCTCCATCCGTTGATATGAATTTTGAAATTTTGAAGGATGAAGGTTGAACTTATAAGCATAACCCCTGAGGTGGAAAAGGTTATAGAAAGGGCAGGAAGGACATCATATCAATCCTTTGAAAAAGAGGGTGAGGGGACTGAAAAATCATTTATAAAAATGCTTCTTAAAAGAGGACACCACTCCGTGCTTGAACACGGCTGGGCTACATTCAGAATAAAAGGGGTTTCAAGGGCTTTAACCCATCAGTTAGTGAGACACAGAATTGCATCATTCACACAAAAATCACAGAGGTATGTGGACGAAAGCAATTTTTCGTGGATTACTCCCCCTTCAATTTCAGAAAATCCTTCAGCCCTTAAAATTTATGAAGAATTTATGCAAACTGCGCGCGATGTTTACAGAAAACTGAAGGAAGCTGGAATAAAATCTCAGGATGCAAGGTATGTTCTTCCAAACGCCACAGAGACCGAAATAGTAGTTACTGCCAATATGAGGGAATGGAGGCACATAATTCAGTTGAGGGGAGACCCATCAAGCCAGTGGGAAATAAGAAAACTTGCAATAGAAGTTCTTAAGATTCTCAAGAATCACTCTCCTACCATATTTTGTGATATGGAAATAGATGAGAAGGAGGAAAGGGTTATAATAAAACCGGTTGAATAAAAGTGGAAATAGAAGAGCTCCTCTCTACTCCACAAATAAAAGATATAATGAAAAATGGTGGAAGTATAATGGTCATCGGAGATACAAATACTGGCAAAACAACCTTATGCCAGTTTCTTATAAGGATCGCTGGTGCAAAAGGTTTGAAAAGAGCCTTTCTTGACCTTGATCTCGGTCAGTCCTCTTTATTACCAGGAACCCTTAACGCCTATTACGAAGACGATTGGAAAAGGGAAACAGCTCATTATTTTGTAGGAAGTATAAGCCCTTCGGGAGTGATTCCTGAGGTTTTGAAAGGGGTTTTAAAACTTAAGTGGTGGCTGATTCAAAGAAATCCAGATTTTACAGTAATTGATACAACAGGTTATATAAATACTTATGAGGCTATTTCACTGAAGGAATCAAAGATAAAAATACTTTCTCTCGACCTTATAATAATTCTTGTGCAGGAAGAACTTACTCCTGTGATAAGAGAAACAATGCTTCCGCTTACGAAAAATTTTCTGTTCATAAGTCCCTCTTCCAAGGTAAAATCCAGGGGTCCTGAAGAAAGAAAAAGATACAGGGAATCAGCTTTCAGAAGATATTTTGAAAATGCATTTTTAAGGGTTCTCAATTCTTCATCGTTTAAAGAAAATATCAAAGAAAACCTTTTAAATGGAAGGCTAATAGGACTTCTTGATGAGAATGAATTCATGCTTTCTTCTGCCATTATAAACTCTTTTGATTCAGAGAGCAGACTTGAAATTCTAACTCCCTATTCCGGAGACCCGGGAAGGATAAAATTTATAAAATTCGGCAATTTAGTGGTCAATCCAAAAACCGGAGAACATCATCTCTGCATTTAGAGTTCGCTATTCAAATTGTGAAAATAGCCTCCTTGATATAACAATTCTCTGAGCCTGCCCTGTTCCTTCAAATATGTCAAACACCTTTATGTCCCTGTAGCATTTCTCAACAAGATGGTGGTATTCAAGGGTTCCCTCCTGACCGAGAAGGTCAATACACTTTGATGTTACCCATAGACAGACAGGGGGAGCATAAGCCTTTGCCATTGATGCCTCCTTTGCATTGGGAAGTTTGTAATCAATCATGTAGGCTGCCTTCCAGCAGAGAAGCCTTGCGGTATCAAGGAGCCTTTTCATTGTATTTAATTTTTCTTTTATTGAATGATAAAGGGGAATTGGCCTTGAGAGCATGTAATTTTCCTTGAAGTAATCCCTTGTGTATTCGTATGCCGCTCTCGCTATTCCTATGCCCATTGCTGCAACAGCAGGCCTTGTCATATTGAAAGTTTCCATTGCAGCCTTAAAACCAGCCCTTTCTTTATACCTTTCCTCGCCTCCGAGAAGGTTTTCAACCGGAACCTTACACTCATCAAAAACCAACTCTGCTGTCTCTGAAGCTTTTAATCCCATCTTCTTTTCAATTTTTCCAGCATAAAAGCCTGGGGTCCCCTTTTCTACAACAAATACCCTGTGCCCTTCCCTTCCAAGGGATGGGTCTATTGTAGCAAATACAACATTCCATGTAGCCCTTGCTCCGTTTGTTATGAACATCTTTGTCCCATTTAAAACATAGTAATTTCCTTCCTTTCTGCAGGTGGTTTTTATCATTGCCACATCAGAACCTGCGCCTGGCTCTGTCAACGCGTATGCTCCCCATTTCGGTTCATCTCCTTCAAGCATGCCAAAGAATCTATCCTGCTGTTCGGGTGTGCCCATTATGAGTATTGGTGGACCACCAAGCCCTGGACCAGGAAGGCTCATAGCAACGCCCGTATCTCCATAGGCTATCTCCTCCGCAGCGAGTATGCCGAGCCTTGCCATCTCGCCCGGTCCCTCTTTTGTGGTGAGTTCCTTTCTTCTCTTACCAATATCTCCAAGAGCCATCCTTATTCCCATAGCCTTTGCTTCTTTGAAAAAAGGATGATCAGGAGGGATGGGTTCTCCCTTTTTATCATACTCAAGACCGAGTGGTCTCAATTTTTCAAGAGCAAGCCACCTCACCATTTCAATGACATTTTTTTGTGCTGGTGTTAACTCTAACTCCATTGCCTCACCTCCTTAAAATTTAAAGGTTTTCAATAACTATTCTGAAAGCATCATGTCTTCCGAACGCATTGGCGAACTCTTTTACATCCCTCATCCATTTTTCAACAGGATGGTCTTTTATGTATCCGTGACCGCCGAGTATCTGAACCGCATCTGCAGAAATAGAAGAGGAATAATCTACTGCCTGAAGGTATGCTTCTATTGACCAGTCAAGGACAGAAGACCTTATTTGTTTTTCGGGAGAGGATGAATTTCTGTCAAACTCATAAACTGCTTTCCAGAGTATAAGCCTTATTGCTTCAACCTGTGTTGCAAGATCAGCAAGCATAAAGGATATTGCCTGATGCTTTGCTATCTGCTGACCAAAAGCTACCCTTTCCATAGCATATTTGAGGGAATACTCCTGAGCGGTTTTTGCTAATCCGAGAAGAATACTTGATATGAAAAGTCTCGTCCTAACCACTGCCTTCCAAAAGTTCTCGTGTGAAAAAGCATCTTCTGTAATACACATATTTTCTTTCAATTCAACATCCTTAAAAATGACTTCCTTTGCAGGAGATGATTGAACACCACATCTATGAAGCGTTTTTCCGAACTCAATGGCATTCAAACCATCAAGAAGAAAAAATCCGATTTTATTATCCGATTTTGCAGGAAGAAGGACAAAATCAGGATTTTCAACCTCAATTACTCCCCTTCCAGAAATTTTGTAACCCTCTTTACTCTTTTCCCATTTCAATGGTGTAATCACATCATCGGTTAAGAATTCAGACCTCAAAAGGCAGGCTTTTTTCGCTCCTGTGATTACAGGTTTGAGATATTTTCCCTTTATTTCTTCATTTCCAAGTTCAAGAAGAAAATAGGAATAGGGAAGGTGAATGAAAAGTGAATACGCCGTTCCGGGGTCTCCTGAGGAAATTGCTTCGGTCACCAGTACCCTGTGAAACATTCCAAGTCCTGAACCTCCAAGATTTTCTGGAAATTCTATGCCCATCAACCCCATCTCAACAGCCTTTATCCTCAATTCGTCAGAGATGCCGTTTTCTTCAATAGTTCTTATGTTCGGAACAATCTCTTTCTGTGCAAAATCGTTTACGGTTTCAACGAGTATCCTCTCGTCCTCATTCAAAGAAAAATCTATTGCCATCTTCCACCTCCTTAAAGTTTTGTAAGGTTTTTACCATAGTATTAAAATTTTATTACAATAGTAATAAATGTCAAGGGAAAATAGAAATGGTCTCTTAAAAAGGAGGGGATATTTTTGGCAATTGGTTTATTTTTGAATTTTTTCATTTTTATCTTTTTCCTCACATCCATTCTTTTTCTAAAAAATTCATCCCAACCTTTACCAATTCTCCACTCTCTTACTCTCCTTTTTGCTCTTCTTCTCACAGGCAAGAATGCCTGTGCTACTCTCCTTTTTGCTCTTCTTCTCACAGGCAAGAATGCCTGTGCTACTCTCC
>JBBIVP010000062.1:0-10269 GCA_037439705.1 bacterium | reverse complement strand
TTTTTTAAGTTTTTTAGATAATGGATTGCCCTGATAAGACCCAGATATTCCGCCTGAAGCGCTGAACCTTTCTTCTTTACCCTTTCTGTTTTAAGGATTTGTTTTTCATCATATTCTATCAGAATGGTAAATTCCATTTCTTCTGATGCGGGGAAATAGGCACCTTTTACATATAATTTTGCTTCGGACATCTCAAACCTCTATTGATGAAATTTCATCAAAAATTGGTTCTTCGCGCGGTTTCGTAAAAAGGCGTTCTATTCTTTTCCTGCATTCCTCACACAGCGTGTAGATGCTCACCCTGTCTGTTTCTTCTATGTAGTTATTGATAACCTCAATTAATTTTTCCCTCTGAGAGGGAGTGAGATTGAATTCAAATACGCTGTACTGGACCGGTGAGCCAAATCCTTTTAACTTTTTGTACAGACGGGTTCGGTTTTTCCTTTTTTCACGAAAATTTCCCGCTGTTTCTATTATATCATAAACTACAACCACATACATTCTACGAGTCCTCATCGTTTGTCTCTCCTGTTTTATATCCCGTGTATGGTTCTCCACTTATAATGCTCCTTCTGAACTTTCTTACCTGGTGTTCAATCAGGTGCCATCTTGAAAGCTGAATGCCATCTGAAATTACCTTTCCGTCCAGAAAGGCTGAAAACTCTTTTAAAAATCTTTTTAAAGAATTTTTTTCAAGAAAAACCCCCTCCCCCGTGTAAAGGAAAGAACTTTCTGAAAAGTAACCCTGATTCAGGAGCCTCAGAATTAAAGAATCGCAGAATGGCACCCTGAATTCTTCTACAAGGTCAGAGGCTAAGGAAGCATGTCCTCTTTTCATTTCATGAAAGAATCCAATAAATGGGTCAAGTCCGTTAATGTGGAGAAATGAAAAGCATATTGAGTAGAGAAGGGTATAGGAGAGGGAAAGAAGGGCATTGACAGGGTCTGGAGACGGATGTTTTTTTCTTCCGCCAAAAGAAAAATCGTTCACGAAAAGGTTTTGTATGGTGGAAAAATATATCCGGGATGAGATACCTTCTATACCCCTTATCTGATCGAGGCTTGAGGCGGATTTCAATTTTTCTTCCATTTTTATTAACTCAAAAATGTTTTCTTTGAGCAGAACCCTGTTTTTCCTTCTCGTTTTCAAAAAATTCACTGAATTGTGAATTTTGGTAGCAACGATTTCTCTTGCCACCTCTGTTCGAAATGAAGGGTCTTCTGCTCTCATTACCTGAATTTTTCTTATCAATCCATCAGGATGAACCGCGGGGAGAATTGTTCCCTGAAATTTTCCGAGTTTTGTGAGGAATGTAATAAATACTCCCTCTTTCAGGAGTTTCGAAACAGCACGGGGAGTGATGGTGGAATTTCCAAAAAGGACTACATGTCTGAGATGGATGAGAGGAACCTCTATGAGCCTTTCACTTCCTTTCTTTATGACGAGTCTGCCTTCCTCAACTTTTACCACAGAACCCTGTTCAGTGATAAAAAGGTTTATTCGTTTTTCCATTTTGCTTTTTTCTAAATCATTCAGCCCTTACCTGAAAATCTGAGGAGACTTCCATTTTTTTCTCCAGGCATCTTTCTGTTTTCAATATTACTCGGGTTAAACCCGTTTGATGATTTTTAAAATATTGTTACAACATTGTGAGCTTTGTACGGGGTAACTTCAAACCATATTTATAATTCTTTGCTCTTCCAATTTTCTGGATTTTGAATAGGGAATTGACAAATATATCGCTTCTGTCAATTTTTCTGTTTATTCTGGTAATGAGTTCTCTCAAGGTCTCTTTGTTCAGGTTTTCAACGGTTTCCTGAATATCAGAAAAATACCTCAGATATTTAGAAAGATGTGAGTTGAGATTTTCAGGTTGTAGAAATTCGTCTATTCTCAAAAAGCATTTTTCGCAACCTTCCCTGCAGGAACAACTCATTCTTTTTGAGATAAATAGCGAATATACGAAAAATTCACGGGGAGAGAGTTTGAATTCACCGCATCTTCCAGCATTTATTATTTTGTCTTCAAAATTTACGGTGATTTTTGATGGTCTTATTTTCATCAATTCTTTCTGATAATTCTTTATTCTGCGGACAAAACTCAGATGTTCTTCCGAGATTTCGAACACCTCCCTTAACTTGATGTAAGGTATTTCAACAAGGTGGAGTTTCTTTTCTTCATCTTTTTTCCGGGGATAATAAAAATCTGTTGATTCTTCCTCTTCCACAAGAATATGATAAAGCCTGTCATCCTTTCTCCCGAGAAGAGACATTATAATTGCTCCATAGATACTCATCGTTTTTCTTCCTCCCGCCACCGAGAAGTGAATTATTACATTTTCGTCTGCGGTAAAATCTTTTATTATACTCCACATTGTTTCCGCAACTCGTTCATTATCTTCTATTGTGCGGATATCTTCTAACGGAATTCCTCTTTTATCTGTTATCAGAAAAATTGTGTCCTCGCCGAATTTCACATCTTCAGCATTTAATTCCTTACACATCCTGTAAAATATCTTTGAGTCAATAAGGGTTTCTTTCGCCTTCCTTTCCCCGGGACCTGTGGTGATGAGGTAAACTTCCTTAACCGGGATTTTTTTAATCCCATAGAGATAATAAAATGTTTCAGTTATAACCTGAGGATTAAGCCCGCACAGGGCGAGAAGGATATGTTTTTTCCTCACTCTTCTTTCAGCCCTTCCTGAGCCCATTTTTTAACCGTATCCAGGGAGGTTTCTTTATACCTTACGAATATTTCGTTATTCTCCTTTTTCATCTCAACAAGATTTCGTTCAAATCCAGCATGAGCGAAGAAGTGTCTCTTGTGGGGAGAACTGATTCTGCTTTCTATGTCTTTCACATTCTGGTGAACTTTCTCATAGGCTTCACTGTATAACATCCACCTATCCGTAAAGAAATCGAGGTTCTTTTTGATGCTCTGAATTTCATTCTCAATTATGCATAACCTTACCCTGTCCTTTCCTTTAAATAAACTTCTGACCATGTCTTCGAGTTCGCTCAGAGAGACTTCGGTTTTATTTTTCCACCCGATTATCCTTGTGCATAAATATGCTTCTGTGAGCACATCAAAATTTGATGTAAAACAGGTTTTTCTTTGAACCTGAATTTTATTGTCGTTAATGAATTTGATTTCCACATAATTTTTATAACCCTCTACACTGCTTTTTAAAATTTCTGCTATTTCTTCCAGTTCCGGATAAAAAGTTAACATAGCTAAGGGTAGTCCGTCCTGAAGGGCTCCGAGAAAGGCATTGATTTCGTCTTTGTGAGAATAACAATATTTTCTGTCAAAGTTTTTTAATTCTTCTTCTGGAAACCCCGATAATGGCTTGAGGAGTCGGGGTTTGTCAAGCATCTTTCTTTCCGGTGGATTGAATTCCATTTTTTCCTTTTCCATAACTTTATGAATATAGAGCCTGTGTCTTCCTGAAGTGTATGGTTCCGAATTAAAAACTGTGAAATTCACTTTTTTCTTTACAGCGAGTATTCCACAGATTTTATTCACAGCCGTATATGTAAGAACGGGCATAAAGTTAATTCCGTGTGTAAGGTCGAGATACACTGAAATCATATCCTGTTCCGGAATAAGGCGGTTTGAAAGTTCGTGCAAAATAAAGGAATAGTAGTCCTTCATGTTTCCGGTGAAAATTTTGTTTTCAAAATTGCCAACTCCGGGAGCAACTACCACATCTATTTTATTCAGTTCTAACTTGAGAAATGATTTGATATACTCTTTAACTTTCTCTTCTACTTTTTTAGAGAGTTCGTAATAAGATTTATACTCCTTTACTTCGCTTAGTGTATCAAGAACAATAACTACAATTCTGGTAGCACCTGTGCTATTCAGAAGAAGTTTAGTAGAATTTCTTGATTTGACTATTTCTCCTTCTGCCTCATATTCCACTTCTTCCCATCTGTAAGGGTCTCCCCATGGAGCGATAAGAACTTTCATCTTTGATTTTTACTTTATTAGAAAGAAAGCACCAATTCAATTTTTTTACAGCATATAAATTTTTTATGGCTTAATCCGAAAGAGTTAGGTGTACTGTCTATAAAGATCATTACCACCCTTTGAGTGTCCCGTTTTTATTTTTTTATTTTCTCGTGAAAGGAATATGCTGGTAAAATGGAATTACTTTATCAAGTATGAAGGACGGGAAGATGGTGATGTCTTTTTTCACATGAGGCATTATTGATTTTAGTTTCTCATAAAGAGTTTTTCCATACATTGTATAAGTTATATACTTATGCGACATTTTATGAGTTTGAATGAGAAAATTTAAGGGGCTTTTTAGACCGAGGGATTTGTGAGGTCTTTTTATTATCTCATACACTCAAAATCTTCTCAAACTATAAAGCATATCCTGAAACCTCCTCTTGTAAAATCCCCTTATATTACCAAATATAGAATAAAACTTCATCTCTCCCTCTCACTCCTTAATGTCGCTCATATCTTAACTTTTCCACAACTTTTCAGTCTCCCCACACCCCCATTATGTATATTTCTCTTATTCACTACTATATTCCTATACTCGAATTATATAAACCAGGTCTTGAATTTTGACTTTTTTCTTGGAATCAAGTGGTGATGTAAAACCTTTGAAAGTTGATTTAAATTTTGAATTTCTGTATATTGTTTTTAGCAGGCACGTAGCTCAGGGGGAGAGCGCTGTCTTGACGCGGCAGAGGTCGGCGGTTCGAAACCGCCCGTGCCTACCATTTATAAAATGCATTTTTTGAGGGAGAAAAAAATCCTTTTGTGTGTGGGCGGAGGAATTTCAGCATACAAAAGCGTTGAACTTTTGAGGCTTTTGAAGAAAGAGGGCTGTGATGTGAATGTAATCCTTTCTCCTACAGGTGAAAAGTTTGTTGGAAGGGCGACCTTTCACGCAATATCCGAAAATCAGGTTCTTGTTGAGATGTTTGATGATTATTCCGATGTGGCAATAAAACATGTGAAATTTCCTGTTGAAAGCGACCTTATAATTGTTGCACCAGCCACAGCAGATATAATAGGAAAACTGGCTAACGGAATCGCCAATGACCTTCTTTCAACTTCCCTTCTCGTTCCTCCTCCTCAGAAATTGCTTCTCTGTCCTGCAATGAATACTGGAATGTGGAATAATCCTGCTGTGCAGGAAAACATTGAAAAATTGAAAAAATTGGGGGTAAGGATACTTGAGCCCGGTTATGGAGAACTTGCCTGCGGTTTCACGGGAAAGGGGAGGATGAGGGAACCAGAGGAGATAATGGATGCAGTGAAAGAATTTTTCTCTCCTAAATTTTTTGATGGAAAAAAGATGCTCGTTACCGCCGGACCCACAAGGGAATTCATAGACGATGTGCGTTTCATCTCAAATCCGTCCAGTGGTAAAATGGGTTATTCTTTTGCCAGAGTCGGAAAATGGATGGGGGCTGAGGTTTGTTTGGTAAGTGGACCTACCAATCTTAAACCACCTGATGGGGTGAGGGTGAAAAGGGTTGTTTCTGCTGAAGAGATGCTTGAAGCAGTAAAAGAGGAGATAAATAATTCTGATGTGATAATAAAAACTGCTGCAGTATGTGATTTTAAATCCAAGAAGAGGGTGAAAGGAAAGATAAAAAAAGAAAAGGGAGTTCCTGATATTGAGCTTGAAATGACTCCTGATATACTGAGCGAAATAAAATCCAGGAAAGGGAAAAGGATTGTCGTTGGATTTGCTGCGGAGACCTCAGAGCTTGAAAAAAATGCGAGGGAGAAACTTATTAAAAAGGGACTTGATTTTATAGTTGTTAATGATGTTTCAAGACCAGATATAGGATTTGAATCCGATGAAAACGAAGGATATGTTTTCACTCCTTCGGGAAAGGGGCATCACATCCCGAAGTGTTCAAAGGATGAATTTGCATACAGGGTTCTTGAACTTATAGCACTGAAAAGCAACCTCTGACAATCAGCAGGTAAATAGGGTTGATAGGCTAAAAGTTTTTTGAGGAGCACCTTTCTTTTTACTTCTCTAATCCCGTCTTTTAATCCTTTTAGTTCCCTTATGAGCCTTTGAGCCTTTTTCATCACCCTGATACCAGTTGGGTCAATTTTTACAAACGGTGAATTTAGTTCCTTTGACAGGATGGAAACCATCGCGAAGAGGGAAAGGTCATAATAAAAACGGGTTTCACCTGAAATTTTTTTGTTTTTCATCAACAGTTTCCACCTGTTTAATCTCTGAAGTGTAAGAAATGTGGTAAATATCCTTTTGTTGGTTTTGAAAGAAAAGAATTTCCTTTCAAGCATATTTTTTAAGAGTTCGTCACAGGAAGGGTCTATTTCTTTTTTGATCTTTTTTAAAACCTCCCATGCCTCCCCATCTATCCATCTGTCATACCTTATTTCCCATGGAAGATGCTTGCCTTTTTTGTAGGGATAGTTAAGGAGCATCTCTATGGGAATGAAAAAGTTATGGGCTATTATGTCTGCTGAAAGATGGGAGAGATATCCATAAGCGAAAGCCTTTAGTTCAGGAGTGTTTGCTGTTTTCAGGATTTCAAATCCAATCTTCCAGTTGTGACAGTGTTTTGAGTACTCTATTTTATTCTTCCATAGGATTACATCAGCTTCTATATTTCCGTAGAGAAAATAATATGGAAATTCATTTATGAGGTTAAAAATTACAGGTGGAATAAAAGAATTGGAAAGAACATCTATGCCGAGTTTTATGTGTGTAGCAGGTCCCCAGGCATAAGAAATCTCGGGAAGCAACAAGATAAGAATGAGGGGAATAAGCAAATACATAGATAAATTTTACACCCTCAAAAAATTTTCTACAAGTTTTTGTTTGTTAGGTGTTGTTTGAGGGGAGGAGAGGGGGACCTGGTTTATATCTCAACTTTTTGATAAAATTGTAAAAACATCCTTCTTATATGGTTTTGCGGGCAGGTTTTGAATTTAGGATCTTTTTTCATCCAAGTTTTAATTCTTTTAGCTTAAATTCCCCCCTTTCCCATAGTAACTATGTGTATGTGCTTCTACAAGTTAGCGGGAGCATATTTATTTTTTAAAACCCCTTCATCTTCTCCATATAATCTTCGTAATAGGTCTGTGGTTCTGTCCCTTCAATGAATGCCTGGAGTATGGAGTTTTCATCTCCAGGTTTTGCAAGATAGCCTGTTACAGGGTCTATTCTTCTGAACACAATGTTATCAGGTAAAGAAAAATCCGAAAACGGAACATTTTTGAGGATTTCTTTCATAAAATCAACCCATATAGGTGCGGCTACCGCACTTCCAGTTGCTCCTTCGCCAAGTGGCGTTAGGTTATCGTATCCCACCCACACCCCTACGGTATAATCCTGTGTAAATCCAATGAACCAGGCATCCCTGAAGTCGTTTGTTGTTCCTGTTTTCCCGCCCACAGGTCTTCCAAGAGCTTTTGCCTTCCATCCGGTTCCATATTTGACCACTCCCTGAAGGAGTGAAACCATTATGTATGAAAGGTCTTCCGGATAAACTCTTTTTGCCGTGTAATAAGCCTTTCTGGTATCCTCTGGATAGTTGAGATCAGGTTCAGCAGGTATGTTTTCAATAATCAGATTTCCATCTGCGTCTTCTATTTTTTTTACAAATATCACATCCCTGAGAATTCCTCTGTTTGGAAAAACGCTGTATGCTCTCGTTAGTTCTAAAAGGGACAGGGAGGCGGAGCCAAGACCGAGTGTTAATTCGTAAGGGAGTGGAGACTCTATGCCCAAACTTCTTGCAAGGTCAATTGCATTTTTAACCCCGATTTTTGAAAGAAGCCTTATTGTCGCGAGATTCACCGATTTTGCAAGTGCTTCTGCTAAGGTTATTTCACCCCTTAAATTCATGTCATAATTAAGTGGTTTCCACTTTTCAGGAATTTCTTCCGCTTCTTTTTCGTTTACAGGCATTTCATACGCTACCGGCATATCCTCAATTACAGAAGCAGGAGTGAAGCCCTGAGTGAGGGCAGCAGCATAAATAATTGGTTTGAATGCAGAGCCAACCTGTCTCTTTGCCTGAATTGCCCTGTTGAACTGGGTTTCTGTCCATTCATATCCTCCAACGAGGGCAGTTATAAATCCTGTTGAGTTTTCAATTGATATGAGAGCACCCTGAACCATAGGTTTCTGATAGAGTGAAAGTATGAGTTTTCCGCTTTTTATTTCTTCTAACCTTACATTTATAATGTCACCTTTTTTAAATATCCGAGAAGGCTTATTTTCGCTTTTTAATGTCCAGGAGAAATTTTCTTCGGAAATCACCCCTTTAAAGAAGCCAACCCTGATTTCTATTTCTTTTGTTTTATCGTTCACACTACTTACAAGCCCTGTATAAACCTCGCCAGTTTTTAACCCCCTTTCCGGATATTCAACTGTGCTACCATCGGAAAGGATTTCAAAGAAATCAGACCTTTCAATAATTTCCTTTTTCTGGACATCTTCAAGAAATTTTTCCCATTCTTCTTCCTTGATATTTCCTGTAACCCCTCTGAATCCATTTTTCCTGTCAAAATTTTCAAGTCCCTTTTTTAACGCTGAAGCTCCTGCCTTCTGGTGTTCCAGTATCATTGATGTACAGATCTTCAAGCCATGGGTATAAAGAATTTCTTCTCCGTATTTCTGAAGAAGGTTCTTTCTGACTTCTTCGGCGAAATATCCACCTTCGTAAAAGAATGGATTTCTGTATGTTCTGTATATTCTTAAAGGAGTTTTTATCGCTTCTTCATATTCCTGCTCGCTTATAAATCCTTCTTTAAGCATTCTTTCAAGCACATAAACCTGTCTTGTTTTTGCTCCTGCCGGATTTTTTTGCGGGGAATAAAGGGATGGAGCCTTGAGAACCCCGGCTAAAAGTGCGGACTCTCCGATGCTGATTTCAGAAACGGGCTTTCTAAAATAGGTTCTTGTTCCTTCGGCTATTCCGTATGCTCCACCTCCTAAATATATGTGATTGAGGTAAAGTTCCAGAATTTTTTCCTTTGACATTCCCTTTTCAATTTTTAAGGCAAGAAAAATCTCCTTTATTTTTCTTGAGAGCTTTTTTTGTGGTGAAAGTAGGAGCATCTTTGCTAATTGCTGGGTTATTGTGCTTCCTCCCTGAACAAATGCGCCCGCTTCTATGTTTTTAAAAGTTGCCCTTACCAGACTTTTCAGGTTTATACCTTTGTGCCTGAAGAACTCAGCGTCTTCTGAGGCAATGAAGGCGTTTATTAAGTGCTCCGGAATTTTTTCAATCGGGATGTAATCCCTTCTTTCACGAAAGAGTTCTCCTATTACCTTTCCATCAGCAGAATAAATCCTTGTAGTTATGGGGGGTTTATAATTTTGAAGGTATTCAATTGAGGGAAGGGAAAGGTAGAGGAGGAAGAGATAAAGAAAAACCCCTAAAAGAACGGAAAAACCTGCTATAAAAATTATTAAGGCTTTTCTTCCCCTCAAAATTCTTTTTAAATTCAAAATGCGGGGCTGACGGGACTTGAACCCGCGACCCCCGGCTTGACAGACCGGTGTTCTAACCGGGCTGAACTACAGCCCCTTATGGTTTAATTTTACCCTTCTTATTTTTTAATTCAAGTTTCCGGCGTTGGATTCAATTTTTATTCCTGTTCCAAAGGTATACATGAAGATACTTGATATGTCTGCCTGCAGGGTTAAAGTAAAGGCTCCAAGAAGAAATGTAATTCCTAACTTTCCTTTTACCCTGAAATAGTCTCTTTCAGAAAATCCTCTTGCATTTGCTTTAGAATAAAAGCCTCCAAAGCCTGCGTAGTAAAAAAATCCAGCCTTTCTTTTGCTCACACCTGTTTCAGCCGAAATAGAATAGATGTGAGGCGATTCTGGAAAAATGGTGGTTGTAAAGGAAGTCCTTATTGAAAAAGATGGTCTGAAAATGCTCTCCTTCATTATTTCATATTCAAGCCATAATCCAGCCATCTGAAGCTGAGAATGTGGAAGATTTGTTAGATGAAACCCTATATCAAATGAAAGGGGCAATCCCTTTTCAATCTCAAATTTTAAAACTGGAAGAATATCAGGTGCCTTTTTCCCGGCAAGTGCCTTTTTCCAGTGGGAGGAACGCGGAGAAATGTCCATGCCAATAACTTCTCCTGAAATAGATAATCCTTTCCATCCAAGGGCTCTGAAACTTCCTGCTGCTGAAGAACTTGATAAGATAATGAATTCCTCTGAAATAGATTCAAACTCAATTTCATTAATTACTTCGTTGTGGATAAAAAACGATAATCCCTTT
>JBBIVP010000061.1:0-10545 GCA_037439705.1 bacterium | reverse complement strand
ACCCTTGTTTCCCATCTTTGTTCCGGCCCTTTCCACTGCCTGCTCAATGTCTTCCACTGTTATTACGCCGTTGAAAACAGGAACGCCTGTTTCAAGGGATACCTGTGCTATACCCTTTGTGACCTCTGTGGCAATATAATCAAAATGGACAGTTCCTCCTTTAATTATAGCGCCGAGGACTATTATTGCATCATACTTTTGGGAAGATGCAAGTCTTTTTGCTACAGGAGGTATTTCAAAACTTCCCGGGACTAGAAAAATATCTATATCCTTTTCGTCAACTCCATGCCTTATGAGGCAATCTATTGCTCCTTCAAGAAGCCTGTCTGTAATCAGGTGATTAAATCTACTCTTAATGATGCCTATCTTCAGTCCCTTTCCATCAAGTTTTCCTTCGTATTTTTTCACTTCTTTCCTCCTATTTTTTTAATCTCTATAAGATGTCCGAGTTTTTCTTTTTTCGTCAAGAGGTATTTGAGATTTATCTCGTTTGGAGAAATCTCAAGGGAAACCCTTTCAACAACCCTTAACCCATACCCTTCAAGCCCCACTATTTTTTTTGGATTGTTTGTCATAAGCCTTATTTTTCCGAGACCCAGGTCTTTTAATATCTGAGCGCCTATTCCGTATTCTCTCAGGTCAGGCGGAAATCCGAGTTTTCTGTTTGCTTCTACCGTATCGTATCCCTTTTCCTGAATGGCGTATGCCTTTATCTTGTTTATCAGCCCAATTCCTCTTCCTTCCTGTCTAAGATAAAGGAGAACCCCCCTTTTTTCTTCGGATATCTTTTTCAAAGCACTGAAAAGTTGAGGACCGCAATCACACCTCAGAGAACCGAATAGATCCCCGGTGAGGCATTCCGAATGAACCCTGACAAGTACCGGAGTATCGGGCGTGAATTCACCCATCACAAGGGCTACATGCTTATCGTCATTTATTTCATTCTCGTAGACAATTATTTTAAACTCCCCGAAAACAGTTGGAAGGGTGGCTTCAGCAGATCTCTTTACAAACCTCTCATGCCTCAATCTGTATTGAATTAAATCTGCAATCGTGACTATCTTTAAGGAATGTTGCTTTGCAAATTCAATAAGGTCTGGAAGCCGGGCCATTGTTCCATCATCTTTCATTATTTCACATATAACAGCGAGGGGTTTTAATCCCGCAAGCCTTGCGAGGTCAACAGAACCCTCTGTCTGTCCTGCTCTGACAAGAACTCCTCCCTTCCTTGCAATAAGCGGGAAAACATGCCCCGGTCTCACAAAATCTTCTGGTTTTGCATCATCCCGAACAGCAGTTTTTATTGTCCATGCTCTATCCCATGCAGAAATTCCGGTTGTAATTCCTTCCCTTGCGTCAATTGAAACTGTGAAGTTGGTTTGAAATGGTGCGGTATTATTTGAAACCATAGGTTTGAGGTCAAGTTGTGCTGCTTTTTCTTCAGTAAGGGCAAGACATATCAAACCTCTTCCATATTTTGCCATAAAGTTTATTGCCTGAGGTGTAACCTTTTCAGCAGATATTGTCAGGTCACCCTCGTTTTCCCTGTCTTCGTCATCAACGAGGATGACCATCTTTCCGTTTTTTATATCCTCAATGGCTTCTTCAATTGTTGCAATCATCTTTCCTCCAGAAACTTCATTATTTTTTCATTTTTCCTTAACCTTTCTTCTTTCATTTGTATTCCTTTTATATATCTTGCTATTATATCAACCTCTAAATTTACTTCATCTCCTTTCTTCTTCAACTGGAGTGTGGTCTTATTATAGGTATAAGGAAGGATTACGCATTCAAAGGTATCCTCAAAGACTTTCTGGACTGTCAAACTTATTCCGTCAACACCTATGCTTCCCATCGGCACGATAAATTCTGAAAGGTTAAGCGGATATTTAACTCTTAACAGAAAGTCCTCTCCTTTTCTGTCAAGAAACAGAATTCTTCCTGTTCCATCAACATGTCCGAGTAGTATATGACCTGAAAACCTGTCGCCAATTCTCATTGCCCTTTCAAGGTTTACAAATTCGCTACTCTTTTTTTTATGAAGGGAGGTCCCGAGAGATGTTTTTTTTGATAGTTCAAACTTTAAAGGAAGTTTTTCTTCAAGAAGGGTTAAACAAACTCCATCCACAGAGAAGCTTTCCCCACTTTTTAGATTTTCAACGGTGAATGAAGGCTGTATAAAAATGAATCTCTCGTCCCTTCTTACAATTTTTCCAATTCCTTCTATTATTCCTGTAAACATCCTTCTCCTATTATAACAAAATCCCTCCCTTTTTTCATTATCTTTTTGATTTTTAATTTCTCCATCCATTCTCCATCTTTAAAAATTGATTTTCCCCTTCCTCCTATGAAAGGAGAGATTATGAAGATATATCTGTCAACCAGTTTTTCTTTTATAAAACTTTCTAAAAGCGTTTCTCCGCCTTCAACGAGGATGTTCATAATTCTTTTTTCTGCCAGTTTCTTCAAAACCTCTTTCAGCGAAAGACCCGATGAAGTTCTTTCCACTTCTATTATTTCTACCCCTAACTTTTTAAGTTCTTCCGGTTTCTGGACTCCATGAGGAACGAACAGGACTGTTTCGCCACTTTCTTTAAAAATCAGGCTTTCTTCAGGGATAGAAAGGCTTTCGGTTAAAATCACTTTTACAGGCTGTTTCCCTTTCACTAAACGGACGGATAGACGGGGATTGTCAACTCTTAAGGTTTCTCCTCCGGTGAGGATTGCATCGTGAGTCGCCCTCAAGTGGTGGACATATTTCAGAGCGACTTCGCAGGAGATGTATCTCATAGAAGGAATGTAAAATTTTCCGTTCAATGTGAGGGCAAGTTTGAAGGTTACGAATGGCGTTCCGGTTTCCATGAATTTTATGTATCCTCTGTTTAGTTCTCTGCATTCTTCTTCAAGTATACCTGTCTTTACCTTTATTCCGTGTCTTTTCAGAACTTCTATTCCTTTTCCACGAACAATAGGATTCGGGTCAATATGCCCTATGTAAACCTCATTTATTCCCGCCGAAATTATTGCGGAAGTACACGGTGGGGTTTTTCCGTAATGGGCGCATGGCTCAAGGGTAACAAAAAGAATTCCTCCCTTTGCTTTTTTTCCAGCATCTTCTATAGCACATACCTCCGCATGGGGGAGTCCGGCTTTTTTGTGGTATCCTTTTCCCACAATTCTTCCATTTTTGACAATTACTGCTCCGACCGATGGATTCGGAGATGTCCATCCGAGTCCCTTTTTTGCAAGTTTTATAGCCTCCCTCATATAAAATTTCTCATCCATATCATACATATTATCACATAAAGATTTTTATTTCTAAAATGCGTTACTGGATTAAATAATTTCTGTTTCTTTCCTCAACAAAAAAATAGATTTTTGTTTAAAAAGATGGTATAATTTAAACATGGGAAAGGAATTGATATTTTTGTGCTGGGAGGAGGAATTAAAAAAAGAAATAGAAAGAATAATAGAATTTTTGTGCCTCAAACCGGTCTGTTTTGATGATGTGGAGAGTTTTTACAATAAAGTAGAAGGGCTTGAAAGCTTCGTTGCGATAATAGATGTATTTCTTCCCAGGGAAAACGGCTATCTTGTCTGCAAAAAGACAAAAGAAAAATTTAAAGATTCAAGGGTCTATCTAAGCGTATCAAGAGGACTTTCAAAAGAAGAGCTTATGGAAAGGTGGAAAGCAGATGGAATAATCTATAAACCACTTGACTGGATGGAGATTGAAGAATGCCTTCTGAAAGAAGAAATAGATTTCTTACCGCCTCCCGAGGATTCAAAGGTTGATTTTGAAGGTCTGGTAAGAATTCTATCGGATCCTCTTTATACACTGAGAAATTGCGAGGTTCAAATAAACGGCGAAAAAATCAGGATTTCTTACGGATGGATGGAAAAGGGGGATTTTGAGAAACTCCTGCTTCGGATGGATAATGAAGAATTCAATTTTTCATTTTCACCATTAAAAGAGTTACTTTCAGAAGAATCCATCATTCATCTCTCAGAGGTTATAAGGGAAATCGCAAGAAAGAGAAAGGGACCATCTTTTATTCCTCTTGAGGATAAACTTCCATCCCTTAACATAATAAAAAAAGAGGGTTTGTGGTTCCTTACACCCTATGAGACTAATCTGATAAAAAAGATAGAAACGGGAAATTTGGGATTCACTGATGAAGAAAAGAAAAGAATTGAAGAAAAATTATACTTTCTTTTTCTTGCAGGTATTTTGTCCGTAGAAAAGGGGATAAAGTCAGAAGTTAAGGAAGAGGAAAAGGTTGAGAAAGAAGAGCCTGAAAGGGAGAAGCCAAAGATTGAAGAGGAGAAAATAAAGGAACTTGAAAAAGAGCCTGAGAAAGAGGAGACGCTGGAGGAAGAAGAAATTCCATCTCAAAAACCAGAGGAACTACTGCTTTCACCTCCGGAGGAAAGAGAGGTTGAAAAAGAAATAGTTGAGGAAAAAAGAGCGCCTGTCTCTTTCTCGCCTCCTGAAGAACTTGAAGTCATAAGACAATATCCCGAGGAAAAACACAAGGTAATGAGCGGTTATGAAGAATTAAAAGAGGAGGAAACCCTCTTAGAAGAAGTGCTTCCTCCGGTGAAAGAGATTGCCAAGGAAGAAAACTTTGAGGAGTCTGAAGAACAAATGGAAGAAGTGGAGGAAAACTCTGAAACCGAAGAAGAAAAGAAACATGTGGGAGAACAGATGGAAGAAATGGAGGAAAGCCCTGAAACCGAAGAAGAAACGGAACAAGTGGGAGAAACACCTGTTAAAAAGATAGTTTTCAAGCCCGTAAGCCCGCCTGTGAAAAAAGAAATAAAATGGAAAAAAAGTTTTCTGAAGATATTACCACTCCCGTTCATACTGAGCGGACTCATATTCTTCATAATTTTTGGAAGGGGTAAAGGAGATGAAAGGGATTTGAAAAAAGCAGAAAAACTTATCACCGTGGTGGATAAGGAGGAATTCCTTAATGGATATAAAGAAATAAAAGGAGAAAAGATAAAAATAGCCCTTCAGGCAATTGGATATGAAGCAGGGTGGTTTGATTCAATCCCCCAATCTCCCAAATGTAAAGAAAATGAAAAATTCTGCCTCCTCCTTAAAAATTACATAGATACCCTATCCGGAAGCCCGACTTCCTCAACAATAGAAGAAGTCCCGGAGAACCTTCTCTCAAAATTCATATCCGGAAGGCTTCTCCTTCTTCTGAACAGAAAAAAAGGTGTTTCAATTCTTGAAGGAATCAACATTCCGTTAACCTGGTTCATTCTCCTAAAAGAGGCATGTGATATGGTTTCATTTGAAAAACTCAATAACTTTATTGAAAAATTCCCGGATGAGTGGAAAAAGAAGGCGATAGAATGCGCTTGGTCAAGAAAAAATTATGATTTTATTCTTAACGCATTTAATAGGTTAATACAAAAAGACAAAAGAATAATGATGCTGGCTGGCATTTCATACTTTGAAAAAGGTGATGAAAGGGGAATCAAAATTCTTGAAGAAGTAGGCTCATCTGACGCTTATTATCAAATAGGAAATTTTATGGAAAAAAAGGGGAGAAAGGAGGAAGCAATAAGATATTATTCAATGGTAAAGGATGGAGAATATTTAGAATCCGCAAAGAGGAAACTCCGGTCTTTAGAAGAAAAACCAAAAGAAGCAAAACCTCCTTCACCTCCTCCAGTTGAAAAGAAAAAACCGGATTTGAAGACGCTTATCGGACTGGCTGTTTCTGAGAGAAAAGTTGGAAACACAGGGGAAGCGATCCGGCTTTTGAATGAAGCACTCAAAATTGAACCACAAAATCCCGATGCAAATTATCATCTCGGAATGATAATGGTTGAAATGGGAGATTTTGATACAGCAAAAACACACCTCAATGTATTTCTGAAAAATGCAGATCCTCGGGATGGAAGAATAAAGGAGGTTTCAACCCTCCTTCAGACCCTCCCTTAGTTTATAGAACAACTTTTGCTAAGAAGTAAAGATGGTGGTGGCGATATTTTTATCTTACTTCCTTCTCATTTTGGTCACAGGGATTATTTCTTACCGTAAAACAAGAGATTTTTCTCTGGGTGGGCGAAAACTTCCTTTTTTCGTTATCGCACTCAGTGAAAAAGCGAGCGATTTCTCCGCATGGCTTCTCCTCGGTCTTCCGGGGTTAGCATATGTCGATCCTGTTGCCGCTCTCTGCGCGGGTGGAGGATGTATGATGGGAACGATATTCAACTGGATTTTTATTGCCGAAAAATTAAGGATAGAAAGTTTCAAGAATTCTTCTAACACATTGCCGGAATTTTTTGCAAAGAAGTTCGGAGGAGACGAAAGAATAGTTAAAAACATTGCTGTTTTTGTAGTTAGTCTGTTTTTTCTTTTTATGTTTCTGCCCAGATTATGGGCATGGGAAAGGTTTTGAGGTCCGTTTTCGGGATTTCTCAGACCTACGGAATGATAATTGGATTTCTTATAGTTGTGCTATACACATCGGCAGGTGGCTTTATAGCGGTCTCATGGACGGATTTCTTTCAGGCACTATTTATGATATTTGCGCTTTTTTTCCTTTTTACGGGTGCGGCAAAGGAGGTTATGAGTGCCTCAATGAGTCTTGAGGGAACAACTGCTACTCTTATGATTGCCAATCTCTCTATAGCACTCGGTTATCCGGGTCAACCTCACATTCTTGTGAGATATATGGCTCTCAGGTCAAGAGAAGATTTGAAAAAGTCAGCTTTTATCTCAATTATCTGAACATTCTTTGCCCTTCTTTTTGCTATTGGAATAGGATACTTTGCGAGATATGTATCACTTATTCAACCTGTGGACAGGGAGATGATAAGCCTCGTTATGGCAGAAAAATTTTTACCACCATTTTTATTTGGAATAATGGTTGCTGGAGTGTCTGCTGCTGCAATGTCAACCGTTGATTCACAACTTCTTATCCTTACCACCTCCATTTCCCATGATATGTTCGGTAAGAAATTTGGTCCGGAAAAAGAACTCTTACTGAGCAGAACCTTTGCTCTAATTATCAGTTCTATTGCCCTTCTTTTTGCTTTAAGCGCAAAGGAGTTTATATACTCGCTTGTCTTCTATGCATGGGGCGGGCTTGCTTCTTCATTCGGTCCCTCGCTTATACTGCTATTATACTGGAAAAGGATTACAAAGTAAGGAGTTATAGCCGGAATGATATCAGGAAGTGTTATCACCGTAGTGCGGCATAACATTTCTTTTCTCAGAGAAACTGTATACGAACTTGTGCCCGCTTTTTTCTTAAGTTTTATTATTGTAATAGTTTCTCTTCTGACAGGTTCAAAATTGAAACGGTGAAATAAACGGCGGGCTGTTTTTACTGGAAAAAGGGAAACCAATCGGGGAAACTATGTAAAGGTAAAAGTCCGATTCTCTCATTTCTTTTAATCCCCTTGCATAACCAATTTTTAAAAGTAACGGGATGTTATAGCCTATGTAAATCTCAAAGTTCCCCTCTATTCCGATAGATAGGTCTTTATACCATTCTTTTTCTTCTTTGCCGTTTTCATAGAATATCTCCTTTGCAAACAATCCGTGAAGAAATGGCGAAAAGTAGTTGTACCTAAAGGCAAATGGAATTGTGGAAATCCCTCTGTCAATGAGAATCGGAAACCTCATTTCACCTTTCAAAGCATATACATCGGTAGCGAAAAAGCTCTTTATCCCCTTCACGGATATATCTCCTGATGTTCCTGTTGTTAGCATCAGGTCGGATTCTCTTGCACCACTGTATTTTCCATAATCTGCCCTCAACTGAAACACTATCCTTGAAACCTCTTCATACCATTCGGCGAAGGCGAAAAACTCCTCAGCAGAATGGTCACTTCCAAAAGATGGATGAAATCTCATAACCTCTCCATAAACCCTTCCCCCTTCTTCCTCACTGAACGAAGAAGGATAGTATTTTGTGCTGTCAAAGTAGATAAAGCCCATTAATCCGCTCAGGTTTCCTGTTGTCCTTCTGGCCGGGAATTCTTCATATTCTTTTTTTGTTGAGACCCTGTAAAACCTATAACCACCACCTCCGTAAAGGTTCCATTTCATCCTTCTGAAAATTGGTACCGAAATGCTAAAACTTGCCAGCGTTCTCTGAAGCCAGAATTCCTTTCTGTATGTTTTGTTTGAATATATAATGGGACCCCTTTCAGGGAGTTCGGCAATATGAAAAATGAGGGATGGATAAAAACTTTCTTCAATGAATAAGAGGGAACCTCCCGGTTTTCCCCTCTTCCACTGATAGTAGAAATCAAGCATATAGATGTGTTTGAAAAGAGGATCTGCTCCACCTGTTTTTATCTGGGTAAAAAGACCGCCATCACTTGTGTACCAGACCCATGGTAGCCAGAACCTGGGATAGAAATACTTAAATCCAAGATAATTCCTTTTCTCAATTTCTATCCTCTTTTTTTCTTTTATCAAACCCGCCTCTTCCTCATGAAAAATTTTTTTCCATGAGGATGGTTCATATCTCATAATAAAAAGGTCAAAACCATCCTTTGCGTATCCGGTGTAGGCGATGAAATCTCCGGAAGGAGAAATGTCCGATTCAAAAGCGCCTCCTAAAAGATTCGTTATCATGTATTCTTCACCGGTAATAATGTTCTTTGCGTAGAGATTGGGAATCCCGTTTCTGTCGGAAGAAAAAATTACATATACTCCGTCGGGAGAGAATACTGGAAAAAGGTCAAATGCCTTATCGGAAGTTAAAAGAGTTTTTTTCCCCGAGGCTATATCAAAAAGAATTATATCGGTGATTCCATCGTGCTTCTGCTCAGAGAGAACTATCCTTGAATAACTTTTGTCAAATCTGAAAGAAAGAATAAATCCGTCTGTTTTGTAAATGCATTCACCCTTTTTCCCATTTTCAAGTATGCATAGAGCACTTCCCTCAGGAGTTCTTTCAATAAACCATACTCCATAAGGAGTGGCTTCAGGAGAAAATCCCCTCAATCCACTGGTAAGCCTCTTTTTTTTGCCGTTATGGATTAAATATATGTCATTGAGCATCCAGAAACCCTTTTTGAATTCTATATCAGAGAAGTATATATCCTTCTCAAAAACGGAAAGGAGGAAGTTATAATTAATGGAAGATATTTTTTTTATTCTTGAACTAGAAAGAGAAAGGATATTGATTGAGGGATACTCGTCCATTCCGTAATGGGTAAATACCAGTTCATCTTCTGAATAAAACCTTCCAAGTCTTGTAATCCTTCTTCCCTCCATCACTCCTTCAGAATAAATTTTTTCTCTTATCAGTTCATACTTCCTTTTCATCTCTCTTTTCCATTCATCATAAAGTTCCTTAACCGTCTTTCCGCAGGCTGATTCCATTGAACTGTTGAGAAGGAACGGAACAGGATTGCCTGAATATTTGATGTTAAACTTTTCAAGGCATTCTTCTCCGTATGTTTCTCCTATATAACCCAGAAAACTTGAGCCATAAAGATAAGGGGTTGTTCCAAAAGGCCAGTGAACAGGAGAAGAAAGTGAAAAGTTTTCAAGGTCATCAACAGTATCCGTGAGAAAGACTGTTCTCAAAAACATCTCGTAATAACTGCTTTTAAATCTTCCGAATCCGCTGAATCTTGTTTCGTTCAGTGTTGCGTATCCCTATATCAGAAAATACGGAAGGAGGAGATTCGGAAAATATACCCTTCCGAAGACCTTCCTTATGATACCAGGGATGCCCTTTGCCCTTTCAAGCTGAATTATGTGTGAGTATTCGTGAATGAAAAGGGTTTTTATCCAGTCCATATTGTAAATGAGTTCACTATCTGGAGATGGTGGAGCAATGAAAAGATAAATCGTCCTTTGAGGAAAAGGGGTTGCGAAACCATTGGAAAAATCGGTGAAATAGGTTAATACAACATGGGTTTTACCTTCGTGCATATCCTCTATAAAAGTTCTTAATATTGAATCTACCTCTTCAAACAAAATCGCAGATTCTTCTGCAATTTTTTCAAGACCATTGTGGTAGTGAATGTAAAAGTGCTGGGTTTCAATTGTGAACCACTTGAGGTCAGGAGGAATGAGAATGGCGGACTTAAGGGATAACGGGTAGAACAGAAGGACAGAAATGAAAAAAAATTCTTTTCTCATCTTTCAATTCCGTCCCTTGCAAGAATACCTTTCTGGAAATAATGCTTTATCTCCTTCATTTCTGTAACAAGGTCTGCAATCTCTATCATCTTTTCCGTAGCATACCTTCCGGTTAAAACAAGTTCAACCCCTTCTGGTTTTTCTTTCATAAGAGAAAGAATATCTTCTTCTTTAAGAAGTCCCAAATAAACAGCAGTTATTATCTCATCCGCAATTACTATTTCATATCCTTCGTTCATGGCTTTTTTTATTTTTTTAAGACCATCTTCAGCCATTTTTCTGTCTCCTTCAGTTGCTGAATGTATAAATGTGTCTTTACCGAATTGCTCAATTTTCAGGAGTTCAGGGAATTTTTTTGCGGATTCCAGTTCGCCGTATTTCTGCCCTTTCATAAATTGACCAATATAAAC
>JBBIVP010000060.1:0-10958 GCA_037439705.1 bacterium | reverse complement strand
GATGGAAGGTTATAAGAAAGAAACTCTTCACAGAGTTGAAGGCATTCCTCATACTTTTTTAATTCAAAGGATGTCCGTGCCATTTCAAGTATCACGAGAATTCTGTTTTTTTCTCCGGACTTTTCTTTTATCTCTTTTAAAAATTCATAATATTCCTCTTTTTTCGCCTTCCTCTTTAAGGAATAAAGGAGGAATTTGAGAACACTTCTGGAATGAGGATTTTTTTCAAAACAAAATTTTGCGCTTTTTAATGCATCATCAATTCTTCCATCCCATATCGCTTTTGCACATTCCGTAAATTCTTTCAGAAACACATCTTCCTTCTCCATAAAAATAACTTTACTCGTCTTTTAATGATTTTTCAATTTTATTTTGGGATTTGTCAATAATTTTGTGTCCCTTTTATTAGAAATGGATTTTTGAGAGGAATGGTTTAAAAAGGATTCATAACTCATTTTCTTTTAACTCGGCAAAATAAATGATAAAAATGAGAAAATATATTTTAAAATTTTTCGTTAATTTATATTAATCTTGAAATTTGTTACATTTATTGACTTTTGAAAATTTTACGGTTAAAATTTTATTATGTGGTTAGCAATCCTTATAGCAGGGGCGATTGGCTTAAGCTGGGTTTTTTCTGCCTTTTAGTTCAGCAATTTTGTTTACAATTCTCGGGCTTATCCTTGGAGGAATTAGCCTTTATTTAGGATGGAGGTCAGAAAAATTGATAAGAGAAATGAGAGAAGAGACGAAAGGAATGAAAGAAATGATAAAAGAGTGGCGGGCGGAAACCAACAGGATGATTGACGAAGGGAATAAGAGGCTTGAGAGGATAACAGAAGAGGGATTTAAAAGGCTTGAGAAGATAACAGAAGATGGATTAAAGAGGCTTGAAAAGGTAACGGATGATGGATCTAAGAGGCTTGAGAGGATAACAGAAGATGGAAGGGGAGAAACAAGATTGTTCATTGAAGAGGGTAATAGAAGGCTTGAGATAATTCTTACAAAGGCGATGGAGTTCTTTGGAGAAATTCAGAAGACCTAGGAGAACCTCGGTAGAATCCTTGAAAAAATGGAGGAAAGGGCTGAGAAAAGGCACAGGGAACTGCTCGGAAGGTAAAAATAGAAATATAAAACACATCATCAAAGGGGAGGAGAGGTTCTTATAAAATGGAAATGGCGGAAGGGGAGGGATTCGAACCCCCGTCTCCCTTGCGGGAGAAGCGGTTTTCAAGACCGCCGCCTTAAACCACTCGGCCACCCTTCCGATTATATATTACCGAAATGCAAAAGATTCATCAAGTTTACATTTAAGGAAAGTCCGAGGATTGCAAGAAAATGTTTTTCATTTAAAATTATTAAAAAGGAGGAAAGATGATGAAAAAGATACTCATTCCGACCATTGTAACGCTTGCGTCTGTGTTTTTTATCTTGATGGTGAGAAATATTGGTTTCAGGTTTTTTAAGAAGTGGGCGGAAAGGACAGATACAAAACTGGACGATATTGTAATCAGGGCTTTAAAAGTGCCATCCTTTTATTTATGCATTGCCATAGGACTTTACATAGGAATGTCTGTTTCTGAACTTCCACAGAGATATATTTTTTATTTCAACAAGTTGCTCCATGTCCTTGTAGTATTTTCCATTACAATTGCTACTGCAAATTTTTCAGGTGATGTATTCAGAAATTACCTCAGTAAATTTGAATTGCCCCTCCCCACAACAGGTCTTGTCTACGGTATATTGAAGGGAACAATAATCATTATAGGAATTCTTATAATACTTTCTATTCTGGGTATCTCTATAACTCCTCTTATTACAGCTCTTGGGGTTGGAGGTCTTGCAGTCGCTCTTGCCCTTCAGGATACACTGGCAAATCTTTTTGCCGGGATTCATATTCTTGCAGAAAAATCCATAAGGGTCGGAGATTTTATAAAACTTGAAACCGGGGAAGAGGGATATGTTGAGGATATTACATGGAGGACAACCCGGATAAGAATGCTTCCCAACAATCTGGTTATAATTCCTAACAGCAAACTTGCTCAGAGCATTGTGACCAATTATTATCTTCCGGAAAAAAGGATGGCCGTTTTGATTCCCATAAGTGTTAGTTACTCTTCTGACCCTGAACTCGTTGAACGAATACTTATTGAAGAGGTTAAAAAAGCAGTTGGTGAAGTGCCCGGATTATTGGGTTCTCCCGAACCATTAGTAAGGTTGATTCCTGGGTTTGGTGAGAGTTCCATTAATTTTACACTCATATGTCATGTGAGGGAGTTTGTTGACCAGTATCTCGTTCAGCACGAGTTGAGGAAAAGGATTTTCAAAAGATTTAAAGAAGAAGGGATTGAAATCCCGTTCCCCATAAGGACAGTATATTTGCGGGAGAAAAAAGAATAGATTTATTGGCTGATGGTTGAAGCAGATGTTTTTTGAAATAGAATAAAACAAATGAAGTTTCTTATTCTTGGAACATACTCAATGTCGCTCCTTTTTTACCTCCTTCATTTATTTTTCAATCTGAGGATTTTTTTGAAAACAGGTTTTTCATTTTTGTGCCTTGGATTTTTAATTCACACATTAAAATTCATTACAGGAATAACCTCCCCTTCTTCCATTCCCCTTTATTACATGAGCGGTGTAATGTCCTTTTTTTCAATTCTTCTGGGCTGTGTATTTATTGGATATCAGATAAGAGGGCTCGTTCCGGCTCTCGGATACATAACCGTTCCCGCGGTTATTCTTTTTTACATTGCTTCCATCTCGCTTCCTCAGAGAGGAGTTTTTCGCCCTGAACTTAACACGCTTCTTTTTCCAATCCATGTGACATTTTCAATAACAGGTTATGTCTTTTTCTTTTTATCCTTTGCTGCAGGGTTATTTTACCTTCTCCAGGAAAGAAACATAAAGTTAAAAATTTTAAGATGGAGTCCCAAAAGAATTCCTTCCCTTGTTGAACTTGATTTCATGAATTACAGAACTGTTCAATTCGGATTTACATTTATAACCCTTGGAATTCTCACAGGGAGCCTCTGGTCAGAAAGGCTGTGGGGAAGTGTATGGAATTGGGATCCCAAAGAAGTTCTCGCACTCCTTGTCTGGATCATTTATGCATCTTATCTTCATTTGAGACTGATTGCTGGCTGGAAAGGAAGGAAAAGCGCAATTCTTTCGGTAATAGGTTTTATACTTTTTTTAATAGCATTCTTCGGAAGAAAGCTCATTCCCGGAGGATATCATGATTTCATTTGAAGAAGAAAATCTTCTCGTTCATGGAACGAGCTTCAGAACTTCTCCTCTTGATGTAAGAGAAGCGCTCGCGCTTAAAAAACAGGAAGAGGATAAACTCCTTTCCACCATAAAAGAGAGACTTAAGGTTGAAGAATGTGTAATTCTTTCCACATGCAACAGGGTGGAGTTCATAATATACAGAACCAATCCGGAGAAGATAATAGATGACCTGATAAAAATCAACGAAGAAAGGATAGGTCTTCATCTCGAAAAAGGATACTTTTACAATTTTTTAGGAAGGGATGCGATAAAACACATATTCAGGGTTACATCTTCTCTTGATTCAATGGTTATTGGTGAGCCCCAGATAACAGGTCAGGTAAAGTCAGCGTATGAGGTTTCTTTAAAAAAGGGATTCGTTGGTAAAAATTTGAGCATGGTTTTTGAAAGAGCATTTTTTGTCGCGAAGAGAATTAGAAGGGAAACTGCTTTGGGCGAGAATCCAAATTCTATAAGTTCCCAGGCAGTGGAACTGGCGGAGAGCATCTTTGGAGACCTCTCAAAGAGAAAGGTAATCGTGATAGGAACAGGGGAGATGGGAGAGATTGCAATAAAAAGCTTTATTTCCAGAGGGATATCAAAAATTTACATAACAAGCAGAACGATTGAACGAGCTGAAGAGCTTTGTTCAATTTATTCTGGAGAGGTCATTCCTTTTAAGGACCTTTACAGGGGTCTTAAAGATGTGGACATAGTTTTATGTGCTTCCGCAGCTCCTCATTATTTGATAACGAAAAATGATGTAAAAAATGTCATGAAGAAGAGAAAGGGAAATCCCATTTTCTTTATTGATATTTCTCTTCCAAGAAATATAGACCCTGAGGTTGGAACCCTTGAGAATGTATACCTCTATCACATAGATGATCTTCAGCGAATAGTGGATAGAAACATAAAGAAAAGGCGAGAAGAAGCAATAAAGGGTGAGGCAATTGTGGAGGAAGAACTGGGGAAATTTTTTAGAAGGGTAAAGGAAGAGAGAATCGGTCCGCTTCTTCGGATGGTTTATGAAACAGCAGATTCAATAAGACGGACGGAACTGGAAGAACTTTTCAGGATGCTCGGCAATATTTCTGGACATCAGAAAAGGGCGATAGAAGATTTTTCTGTTAATGTAGTAAAAAAAATTCTCCACAAGCCGGTAACCCGGATAAAGGAAATGGCGAGGAACGGAGAATCATCTTTTATTGAAACCTTTTTTACCATTTTTGGAGATGAAGATGAAATTGAGAATAGGAACAAGGGGTAGCCAGCTTGCTCTGAGGCAGGTGGAGATTTTTAAGAACCTCCTTTTGAAGGCTTATACTAATATTTCAGTAGAAGTCGTGAAAATCAAGACAAAGGGCGACAAACTTACCGATGTCCCATTATCGAAAATAGGGGCGAAAGGAATATTCGTAAAGGAAATAGAAGAAGCTCTTTTAAAAAGAGAAATAGACCTTGCGGTTCACAGCCTAAAAGATATGCCTTCAGAGCTTCCCGATGGGCTTATTCTTGCAGGGTTTCTAAAAAGGGAAAGTCCCTTTGATGTTTTTATTTCGGATAAATCAAAATCCATATTTTCATTAAAGGAAGGCAAGATAGGAACGAGCAGTTTGAGGAGAAAGGTAATAATGAAAAGGCATTTTCCATATCTTGTTTCTCATGATTTGAGGGGAAATCTTGATACGAGAATAAGAAAAATGAGAGAAGGTCTTTACGATGGTATCATAGTTTCGCATGCCGGACTCATAAGAATGGGATGGGAAGGTCTTGCTACAGAAGTTCTTCCCGCAGATTTATTCGTGCCATGCGGAGGACAGGGAGTAATAGCAATTGAATGCAGGGAGAAGGACAGGGAGATAATAAAGATGGTTGAGGAAATTTCAGATGAAGATACGCTTCTCGCTATAACTTCTGAGAGAGCTTTTCTTAAAGTGATAGGAGCTGGATGTCAGGTTCCAATTGGAGTCAATGCTTCCCTGAAAGACGGAAAAATTGAAATGATTTCTTTTGTTTCAGATCTTGAAGCGAAGAGGTTCATTCAGATAAAGATGGAAGGGAGTAAAGAGGAACCGGAAAGTCTCGGGAGGAAAATGGCCGAAAAAATTCTTGATATGGGTGGAAGAGAGATACTCAGAGAGATATATGGGAATTAAAGGAAAAAGAATTCTTATTACACGCCCCCTTGATGGAGCGGAGGAGATGGCGGATTACATAAGAAAGGAAGGAGGCGACCCAGTTGTGGTTCCAGCGATTGAACTTAAAAGGATAAGAAGCCCTGAAATTGAAGAAACAATAAAAAATCTCAAAAAATATGATTGGCTCATTTTTACCAGTGCCAACGCTGTTGATTTCTTTTTTGAAATACTTCTTGAGAAAAGGATTGATATAAGAAACCTTGCTCATCTGAAAATAGGTGTAATAGGAGAGAAAACTTATAAAAGTTTGAATAAAAGGGGCATTTTTCCAGATGTCCTCCCAAAGAAATATGTTGCTGAATCACTCGTTGAAGAATTAAGGAAGATCAAGATGAAGGGCAAAAATGTTCTCATACCGAGAGCAGAGGTTGCAAGGGAGGTTCTTCCAGAGGAATTGAAAAATATGGGAGCAGAAGTTCATCTACTCCCCATATATAGAACCGTAAAACCAAGGGGATTTGAGAAAAGGGTTTATGAAGAAATGAAAAAGGGAATTGACATGGTTGTTTTCACAAGCCCATCAACCGTTAAGAATTTTATGAGCATTAAAGGAATTAAGAAAATTTTAAAGGTCCCGTTAGCGGTTATAGGTCCTATAACAAGAGAAGCCCTTTCTGATTATGGTTTGGAGCCCTCTATTATGCCAAGGAAATACACAGCTGAGTCTCTTGTCAAAGAGATTTCAAAATTTTTCAATAAGATGTAGTATTCTGTGTGTTTGTCTACACACATTGCATAAAATTTGAAATTTCAAAATTTAATGATTATAATAAAACTTCTTTATGAAGATAATAACAGGGAAATGGATAGGATTCTGTTCAGGGGTTAAAAGAGCTATGAAACTGGTAGAAAATGGAGCTTCGCCTCAAACTATTATGCTCGGTCCACTTATTCATAACAGGAAGGTGGTGGAAAACCTTCAAAGCAGAGGCATCAAAATAACAAGAAATCTTGAAGAAATAAAGGATGGGATGACAGTTGTGATTCCATCTCATGGATGCCTCAAAGAAGAAAGAGAAATCCTTTTGGGCAAAAAAATAACCCTTATAGATGCCACATGTCCTATTGTGGGGAGGCTTCAAAAACTGGCTGAAAAATTAAACAATGAAGGATACATTGTTATAATCGTGGGTGATAAGGAACATCCTGAAGTGAAAGGGGTTGAAAGTTATGCGGGTAAAAATTCCATCGTCATTTCGGACCTAAAAGAGGCGGAGAAGATAAAGGGTGAGAAAATAGCTGTAGTTTTTCAGACCACATCATCTCTTAATTCCTTCAGGGAATTTTCAAAAGCACTTGCTGATAAGGGAAGAGAGGTCAGGATATTTAATACCCTCTGTCGTGAAACCGTGGAAAGGCAAAAGGAAGCGGTTTTTCTTGCAAAAAAGAGTGAATGTGTTATTGTAATAGGTGGAAAAAATAGTGCCAATACAAGAAGGATTTTCGAACTCGTAAAGAAGGTGAACAAAATGGTATATCATGTTGAAAATGCAAAGGAGATTGATAAAAGTTGGTTTGGAGGAAAGAATTTTTTGTTTATAACCTCAGGAACATCAACTCCTGAAGAGGTGGTGGAAGAGGTTATAGATGAGATAAATAAATACAGGTCTAAAAGAGGTGAAAGAAATGAAAGGAAAGAAGTTAGAAGCAATAATTGATCGCTACATCCCGGAAAATGGACCGCCGAGAGTAGGTTCTCTCATAAAGGGAGAGGTGATCGGGAAGTCCAATAATGAGATATTTCTTGACCTGGGGTTTAAATGTGAGGGAGTTATAGGAGAAGACGAAATTCAGCAATTTTTAGAGCTTAAAAAGGTTAAAATAGGCGACCAATTAGATGGCATAATAATCGGAAGGGAACAAACAGGGCTTTATCGGATTTCATATTCAATGGCTCAACAGATAAAACAGTGGGATTTCCTTGAGGAATGCTACCAGTCCAGAAAAAAGGTGAAAGGGATTGTAAAAGAAATTGTAAAAAGGGGCTACACTGTTGACCTTGGTTTTGGGATTATGGCATTTATGCTCTTCAAAGAGGCGGATACCGATAATGAATATGGAAGAAAAAGACTTTTGAACAAAACAATAGAAGCATACATAATTGATTTCGTAAAAAATAAGAAAATTCTTATTTCAAGAAGGCAGTTATTGGAAGAGGAGGCTAAAAAGAAGAAGGAAGACCTTCTGAAAAAAATCAAAGAAGGAGATGTGGTAAAAGGGGAGGTAAAAAGAATTAAAAATTTTGGAGCATTTGTTGACCTCGGTGGAATTGAAGGATTTGTATCCGCAAGGGATATTACATGGGGAAGAGAAAAACCTCACGAAATTTTGAGAAAGGGACAGACGGTAAAGGGAGTTGTAATTGAGGTCAACAGGGAAGAGGAAAAAATCAAACTCGGGATAAAACAACTTATCCCGGATCCGTGGACTTTGGTGGGAGAAAAATATAAAAAAGGGCAGAAAATAAAGGGAAAGGTCATTTCTCTGACATCCTTTGGAGGATTTATAGAATTGGAACCTGGAGTTGAAGGTATGGTTCATATTTCTGAATTGAGCTGGGACCCCTCTGTTAAAAAGCCCTCTCAGGTATTAAAAGAGGAAGAAACTGTGGAAGCACTTATTCTTGACCTTCAGCCTGAAAAGAGAAGAATTTCTCTGAGTATAAAGGCTCTTCAAAAAAGCCCTTCTCAGGAGTTTCTTGAGAAAAATCCGCCAGGTTCAATTGTTAAAATGAAGGTGGTAAAAACAAGAAGAAGTTCTGTCATCCTTCGGACCCTTGATGAAAAAATTGAGGCAGAGATGATGGCAGAGGATATTTCCTGGTATGAAAGGAAAGACCCGAGAAAGGAATTTAAGGTCGGACAGGAAATAGATGTGTATGTTCTTGGAGAAAAAGGAGATGGAAAGGGTATAAGAGTTGGAATAAAACAGATGGAAATGGATCCATGGGAAAGAATAGCTGAAAGAATAAGGGTTGGAGATGTTGTGGAAGGACACGTAAAAACTGTAACGGATTTTGGAATTTTCATTGAGGTGGAAAAAGGAGTTGAAGCACTTGCTCCAAAAAGAGAACTTTTCCTGAAAAGAGAAGCTAATATAAAGGATTCATATAAAGTGGGCGATAAAATTTCGGCGGTTGTTCTCACTTTTGATAAGGAGAAGAAGAAGCTTATTTTGAGTCCAAAACTTCTTCAGAAAAAGGAAGAAGAGGAAGTTATGGAAAAATATACGGGTGGTAAGAAAGGGGTAAAATTGGGTGAGGTAATGAAGGATATATTTGAGAAGAAGAAGAATGAATAATCGGTCATCACAAAAATGGAATTTTCTGAAGGTTCTGTTAATTATTTTACCAATTTTTCTTATCTTTATGGGTTTTCTTGTTCTCATTTTGTTGAGAGGGAGATTTGGGAACATTGGTTTAATTGAAATAAAGGGACCAATATACTCTTCAAGAGAATATCTTTCGGATATCAGATTCTTTGAAAAAGCAGATTTTATAAAAGGAGTTCTTCTCCGTCTTGAAACGCCAGGAGGGTCAGTTGGTGCTGTTCAGGAAATCTATCAGGAGGTTCTGAAACTCTCTCAGAAAAAACCTGTTATTGCCTCAATGGGAAACATTTCAGCATCGGGAGGATATTATATAGCCTGTGCAGCAAATAAGATATTTGCTAATCCAGGAACACTTACCGGTAGCATCGGTGTTATTTTTGAATATATGAATCTTGAAGGGGTGCTTGAGGCAATAAAGGTAAAGCCTGTGGTATTTAAAAGCGGAAAGTTCAAGGACGCAGGTTCTCCGTTCAGAAAGCTGGATGTAGAAGAGCAGAAATACCTTCGGGCTCTTATTGATGAACTCTACCAGCAGTTCAGAAATGTGGTGAAGGAAAGAAGGAACCTTTCGAAAGAAGTACTTGATGAAGTAGCAAATGGAAAGGTTTTTACTGGAGAAAGTGCTTTGGAATATGGACTTGTTGATGCAATAGGGACAATGAACGATGCAATAGAAGAATTGAAGAAAATCACAGGCATTAAAATGGAAAAAATTGTTAAACCTCGGAGAAGGGGGGTTTCGTTTCTTAAAAAAATCCTGGGGTTTGATGAGGAATCTATCTTAAATTTTAAAGTGGAAGGAGGATTTAGTTATAAAATGGTCCTTCCATGAGGAGGTGCAGGATGAACAAGAGCGATGTGATAAGGGAACTGAAGGAAAAATTTCCATACATACCACCCAGGGATGTGGAACTTATGGTTGACATAATCCTTGACGCCATTACCTCTGCAATAAAAAATGGAGAGCGGGTGGAAATAAGGGATTTTGGAAATTTTACAGCCAGAAAAAGAAGGGCAAGGATTGTGAGAAATCCCAAGAATGTAGAGGATAAAATCCCTGTGGCAGAAAGGAACGCGGTGCATTTTAAGGCAGGAAAAGAGATTAAGGAGAAGATTCAGGGCATTAAATGATAAAAATAGGGGTTATTTCAGATACGCACAAAAAGGAAATAGATGGTACTCTTGAAAAGATATGCGAAAGGTATTTGAAGGATGTGGATATAATAGTTCATGCTGGAGACCTGATTTCCATCAAGATACTTGAGATCTGGAAAGATAAAAAGGTTTATGCAGTTCACGGAAATATGGATGATTCTGATACAAAAAAATCCCTTCCGGAGAAACTGGTGTTTAGTCTGGAAAACTTCAGAATAGGACTTGTTCACGGATGGGGTTCTCCCCTCGGTTTTCCTGAAAAACTTCTTCCAATTTTTGAGAATGAAAACATAAATTGTCTGATATACGGGCATTCTCATGTTCCAAAAAAGAAAATCGTTGGAAATATCCTAACGCTGAATCCGGGAGCCACTTTTCCAGGATTTTTCAACAGAAAAAGAAGCATAGCATATCTTTTTCTTGAAGGAGAAAAATCCCGGGCGGAAATAGTAGAAATAGAGGAGTAATCTTTTGAAAATTCTCTGGGCGCCATGGAGAATGGAGTATATTTACAAGGGGAAGGAAAGGGGATGTTTTATTTGCACTGCTGCATCCCAAAAACCATCCTCAAAAAATCTTGTTTTAAAGAAATATAAGATGGTCCTCGTCATTATGAACAGATTTCCATATAACACTGGACACCTTATGGTGGCTCCGCTTCAGCATAAGAGAGATATTGAGACTCTTTCTCAAGAAGAGATGAAAGAGCTCATGGACGCTCTTATAGATTCGGTTAATGTTCTGAAAAAAATAATGAAACCGGAAGGCTTCAATATCGGAATAAATGTTGGAAAAATAGCAGGTGCTGGTCTTGAAGAACACATCCATATTCACATTGTCCCGAGATGGGGTGGTGACACCAATTTTATGCCAATTTTGGCAGATACAAAGGTTATTCCACAGCACATAAAGGATACATACAGATTGTTAAAAGGAGGATTTGAAAAATTATGAAGGTAATAAAAATAATAATTTCTATAATCATCCTGTCCGCTTTTTTAATAT
>JBBIVP010000059.1:6928-10969 GCA_037439705.1 bacterium | reverse complement strand
TAAATAAATGTTTGCAATAAAAATCAAAGGAGCAGGGTATATATTTCCGAAAAAATTCCCATTTGTTATCGGGAAAAATGGAGATATCCCAGCGAATGTCCCCTTTTCAATCAGATTTGAGGTAGAAAAAGGAAAGGTTATGGTATCTTCCGATGGAATTTTTAAAATAAATAATTCTACGAGTTCCCTTTCTATTCTCAAACCAGGTGATCTCATCAACTTTTGCGGAATTGAATTAAGAATTGAAAGGAAGTTTCTTGCACACCTTAAGAATTTTTCATTCCCGCTCCTTTCCGGTTTACTTTTAGCAGTCATTCTTTCTGGCTTCTTAAAAGGGGAAGTGCTTAATGGACGAAAAAGAATTGAAAACCCGAAAAGCGATTGTTTTACCACCGCTAAAGAGATAGAATATAGAGCAAGGAGCGATTTGAAGCTCATTCCATCCGCTCTTGAATTTATTGAAAGGTGCATATCTTTTCTTGACGAAAAGGAAACCAGTAAAAGAGATGAACTCATAAAATATATAGGAGCCCTAAAATCGGTTCAGGATGAGGAATTCAGAAGATTAAAGTTTGAGGCTGAAATGGCAATAAGGAATGGAGACATCTCATCAGCCATCAAGAGCCTTCAGGAAATAAAGGAAATCATAAACAATCCATCAGACGAAAGGTGGAGATATGCCTCTTATAGAATGAGGGAACTTTTGAAATGAAAGCATTTCTTACAGCGATAGCTCAAGGAAAAGAAATTGGCTCTTTTCCTCTGGAAAGAGATTCATTTGTTGTGGGAAGGGCAGAGGAGTGCGATATAAAACTTTTCAATCCTCAAATATCAAGAAAACATTTAAGAATTTTTAGAAAAGATGGAAACTGGTTTGTTGAAGACCTTGGAAGTTCGGGTGGGACAATTCTGAATGGAACCAGAATTGACCCACTTAAAGAATATCCCTTAAAACCAGGTGACAGAATCCAGATACCGGATACGCTTTTGATATTTTCAGAGGAAAAGACCGAAATCAAAGGAATAGAAAAAACAGTTATAATTTCTAAAGAAGATGGAATTCTTATTTTAGAAGGTGAAAAAAGGGAAATTTTATCTCCTCCATTTGAGATAGGCGAATATTCCATTGAAAAGAGAGGAAACTCAATTTTTTTGTCTTCAAAAAGAAAACCTGGTTCAAAGAAAGAATTAAAAAATGGTTTTGAAATAAAAATAGATAACAAAAAACTAATACTTTTGCCTCCAAATATACTTTATTTCAAAAGAAATTTTATGCCAAAACTTATAATATTCTTTATATCAGTTTTATCAGGATTTTTGCTCTTTTACCCTTCAGAAAAAAAGGATCAAATGGTTATAGAAGGAGTGGTAAATGAAGAAAAGGAAATATCAGGGGAAAAGAGGATAAAGGAACTCATTGAAACCCGGGACTGGAAGGGAGCGAGAGCCCAGCTCATTCTTCTTCTTTCATCCGGCAAAAACTTCCCATCTATAAATGAGTTTCTCAAAATTACATATGAAGAGGAAAAAAATCAAAAGATTTTTGAAGAGGGGAAGGAATTTTTTGAAAAGGGGATGATCGATGAAGCAAAAAAGAAATTTTCTGAAATTCCAGCAGAAAGCGTTTATTTTTCAGATGTCCAAAAATTTCTTGAAGAAATTGAAAAAACCCTTTCAAAGAGAAATAAATCCATGGAAAGGAAAGAGATACCATTATTCCTTTCTTTTTACCTCAATGGGGACATTGAATCTGCAATAAAAGAAGCAAAGGATACCAGAATTCAAATAATGCTCTCACAATTGAAAAAACATCTTGAGGGAGAAAATCCTGATTCAATTTTCAAAGCAGAAGTGATTGATCTTAAAATTGACCCATCAGGAAAGGGAAAAATTGCTGGAATAATAAGGGAGAAAAAAGCCAAGTTTTACATAATAAAATCTAAAGAAGCACTTGAGAAGAAAAAATTTGAAGAAGCAATAGAAAACGCTGAAATGGCAAAAAAAATTAATCCCTCTTCCGAATATGTGAAAAAATTCTATTCAGAAATTTACGAACTCGGAAGAATGCTTTATGAAAGGGCGTACTTTTTAATGGAAGCAAATCCCCAGAAATCTGCCGAAATCTTCAAAATTGCCATTCTTCTTCTCAAGGGCACAGAATATGAAAAAAGGATTCAGGAAATGCTAAAAAAGATGGAGGGTGAAAAATGATATCTCCAAATAGAACTTCTCCATTATGGCTTGGGAAGTATAAACTTATTTCAAAAATAGGCTCTGGAGGGATGAGTGAGGTTTACAGGGCAAAGCTCTATGGTCCAGGAGGATACGAAAAAGATGTGGCAATAAAACTCCTTCTACCACATCTCGCGGGAGAGCAGGAATTTTTAAAAATGCTTATGGATGAAGCAAGAATAGCCTCTCTTCTTGACCATCCGAACATAGTCCACATATTTGAACTTGGAGAGTTTGAAAGAGTCCATTATATCTCAATGGAATATGTGGAAGGATACGATTTAAGAAATATATTGAGATTAATTGGAAAACTTCCAGAAGATATTGTGGTTTTTATATTGATTGAAACCCTGAAAGCTCTTGATTACGCTCATTCAATGAAGGATAAGGATGGAAATCCATTGAACATTGTCCACAGGGATATAAGTCCCCAGAACATACTTGTCAGAAAAGATGGTATTGTTAAACTTACAGACTTTGGAATAGCCAGGGCAAGGGGAAGACTTGCTACAACGAGAACAGGTTTTATAAAGGGGAAACTATCCTACATGTCTCCTGAACAGATTGAGGGAAGAACCATAGATGGAAGAAGTGACCTTTTCTCTCTTGCCCTTGTCGTTATTGAACTTCTGACAGGTGAAAAGGTATTTGATGGTGAAACTGAAGGAGCCATAATCAATGCAATAAAAAATTTTGACCCCTCAAAAATTGATGAAAAATTTGAAAATAAGAAATGGATGAAAGAAATTTTAAAATGTTTGAATAAAGACCCTGACTCCAGACCTTCTTCAGCAGGTATTATAAAAGAAAAAATAATGGAAGATGCTTTCCATCTTTACATAAATGGAGAAAAATCCCTCAAAAATCTAATCTCCGAAATTTACAAATCCGATGAAATTGTAGAAAGTGAGAGAGTGTTTGAAGAAGGCACAAGAACAAAGACAATGAAGCACCCAAAAAAGAGGTTCTTATACTTTTTCCTTCCACTGGTTTTCTTAATAATACTTTTATCAATTTATTTTTTTAAGCCACACCATAAAAAAGATATGAACCCCGCCTCAATTTTTCCATCTGAGACTGCTAAACCGGTGGAAAATTTTTTGAATGAGAAGAAAGAAAAAAGCATTCCGGAAGAAGCAAGAATTCATAAAAAGGGATTTTTAAGTATAAATACAATCCCATGGGCAAAGGTCTTAATTGACGGAAACGAGGTTGGAACCACACCTGTTTTAAAGATGGAGGTTAGAGCAGGAAAACACAAAATAAAACTCTTGAATGAAAAATTTGGGATAGATGAAACAATAGAGGTTCATGTTTCACCGGAGCGCGAGACAAAAATTTTTAAAAAATTAAATAAAAAATCCAGATTTTAAAAATTCTGAAAAATCCATCCACCGAGAGCCCTGTTGAGACTGGAAATTACGCTAAAGCCATCTTCCGCTTTCATTCTTTCAAAATTTGTTCATGGTTTGACAACTTTACTTTGTAAAAAATAAAATGGCTCAAAAAGTTAATTTTAGAAATTAGAGCACCACATAGATTTTGATTTTCAGTATTTTATACCGCATAAAATGGAACAAGTGAAGTCAAATCTTAAAAAAATCGTTGAAATTATACATTTTTCTAAAAAAAATCATTAGAAAATGGAGGTGATTTATGAAACCGAAGAAAGAAGAGATCCTCAAAAAGCTCAAGCATGCGAAGTCTTTTATGGAAGAGTGGATGTTTGAGAAGGTTGAGGAGTTTCTTCTGAAAGAAGAAGTAGAAGAATTTATAAAAAAATGGAAGAAAAGTAAGATAAAAAAAATA
>JBBIVP010000059.1:0-6918 GCA_037439705.1 bacterium | reverse complement strand
TAGAAGAATTTATACATACCATTTCAAGAACGAATTTTACCCTTGATTGGCTTTTGTCAGGAAATGGAAATATCAGACTCTCATGTTTAGTAAAAGAATTGATAAATGAGTTGAGTTCACTTCCCAAAGAAAATGCTGAGGTCATTTTAAAAACTATGATTGATTTTGCAAGAAGGTTGAAAACGGATTCCCAAAAATAAATTGATATACTGTAAATTGATGTACTGAACATATAGATTATTGTCACCATATAAGTGTCCCTCATTTTAACTCAAATCTCCTGTCCGGTTTGGTGGTCAGGTCCTGACTTTTGAGTTTTTTAAACCTTTAAACCTATGAAAGTGCTTTTCATCCAATCTTATCCTTTTAACTCAAATTTCGGCCCCCTTTTCCGTAACAATGTCTATGTTCTTCTATAAAAAATCTTATTGACTTTTACAAATTTCTTTTTTAAAATTTTATTATGGTCTGGTTGATAATTGCACTTTTTATAACCGCACAGGAGACTGTGAAAGAAAAGAGGTATGTGATTAAGGTTACAGAAACGGAGATCTACCTTGATATTACACAAGAAGACGGTGTTTCAATAGGTCAGGCGTTTGAACTCTTTCGTTCAGGAATTGAGATGAGGCATCCAGTAACAGGTAAAATTATCTACGGGGAAATACCCGTAGGAACTATTATAATCCAGAAAATTGGCACAAATGTATCCGTGGCTGTGCCTGCCAAGGGATTACAAATTACGGAGGTCAAAACAGGTGATGTGATATATCTTTCAAAAAAAATTGAAAAAGAGAAAGAGGTTAAAAAAGAATTTATAAGGAAAGACCTTGGACTTACATTAGATTACTGTATGTATGACTCAGACGACATATTTTTGAGAAGTGAACTTGGATTCAGATACTCTCATCACAGAGAAGTTCTGTATGGCTTGAGATTCGGAATGGGCGGGATATACGCATTTGCCATACCTGATGATTATAAAGACCAGTATAAAAGGGCAGACTTTTATTACGGCTATTCCGAGTTCCTTTTCGGAGGAGAATATTTTTCCATCACATTCAAGTTCAAAATAGGACTTGACCCGGATGGAATAGGATATGGTTTTGATGGGGGAATGATAATAGGCTCTGAATTCAAAACATACCTTCTGATAGGGGGAATGTTTGAAGATTATACAGGTGCAATGGCTCACATTCTCTTTCAAACCCCTGTAACATCTAAAGTTTTTCTATACGGAGATGCAGCAGTTGAATGGATACCAATTCCAGAGATTAATCCCGGATTTAGGATGCTTGTGGGAACAATAATATGGACAAAGGATTCAACTGCTTTAAAACTCTTTACAGGGCTGGGAGGCAGAACATCAGAGGTTGTATTTCCTTCTTTCGGGGCAGGATTACTCTGGAAATTTTAATGGTTAAAAAATTTTTTCTCCTTTTTATCTTTTTCAGCCCGGTTATTATCAATGCTGAAGAAAAAATGAGAATTGCTGTGGTTGACATAAAGGGAAACAATGTAAGAGAGGAAATGACCGTTCTCATCACAAACGCAATAATTGATGGAATTGTTTCCACAGGAAGATTTGAGGTTATAGACAGAATGAACAGGGACAAAATTTTAAAAGAACAGGGATTTCAACTTACGGAGGTAGTTGATGAGAGAACAAGGGTTGAGGTTGGAAGAATTCTCGGGGTTCAGAAGATAATAACAGGTGATTTGTCCCTTATAGATGACACCTACTTCCTTTCAATCCAGTTACTTGATGTGGAAACAGGAAAAATTGAAGCCTCCGAGATAGAAAAGTGTTTCTGCACTTTTCCAAAACTTCTTGAAAGTGCATCAGTTCTTGGAAAAAGGATAGTGGGAATAGAAGAGGAAAAAGAACCCGAAAAAGTGGAAATTCTTAAAAAAGAAAAATCACCTCTAATTGCAGGCACGCTTTCAATTCTTGTAGGTTTTGGCTCAGGAAATTTTTATGGGGGAAGCAACCTTGAAGGAATAATCTCCCTTATGGGACAGGTACTCGGTGCAGGAATTCTTATCTCAGGCTTAATCCAATATGACGAGAACGGAAAGGATATGGTAATTGCTGGAAGCACAATTTTTGGACTGGCAAGGGTTTTTGATTTTGTCTATGCAATTTTTGGTACGAAAAAGAATAACGAGAAGTTAAGAGAAAGGCAATTTTATCCATCCCTCATTCTTTCAAAAGGGAATGTGTTTGTCGGATGGGGATTTCAATTTTAAGCATTCTCTTTCTCCTCATTTTCTCTTCAGCGAAAAATTATTCCATTGTGATTCTTAACCCGGTAGTTTCAGAAGGAGTTGAAGACGAACTTGTAAAAACCTTCGTAGAAATCACCATAAAAAAACTAAAAAGAGCAGAATATAAAGTTATGGAAGTGGAAGAAAGGGATATGTTTTTTGAGAATATTGGAATAATTCCGTATGTGGTGGATGAAAAATTATTGGATATAATGAATAAACACGAAGTTGAATGGATAATAGGTGGAAGCATAATAAGAAGGGGAGAGGGTTATTTTCTAACAGTAGAAAGATGGGATACGGAGGAAAAAGAAAGGGTTTCATATTCTGAATGGTTTGAATCTGATATTGCGCTTTTGAACAGTATAGAAGAAGTGTTAAAGGCGCTGGGGATGTATGAAAAGCCAGAAGGGACATCTTCTCCTGAAGAAGTATTTCAGAAGCATACAGTGATAGAATATCAGGAACCAAAAAAGGTATCTGTTCCAGGTGCCTTTCTACTTTCCATTTTTCCTGGTTTTGGAACAGGGCATTTTTATGCCCACAATCGCAGTTTAGGAACATTATTTATGATAGGAGAGGGGGGTTCAATTTTAGCGTTTTATATAGGAGTAGTAAGTGCGGAGGACTTGGATGCTCTTGTGTGGGTTGGCATTTCAACCATCAGTTTTCTCGTTTTTAAGATGGCTGAAGTTCTGTCCTCTATTCCGGTAGCCATTAGTTATAATAGGTCTATTGAAAAAAGGGAAGGTTATTTTTATCCATTTTTTATAAAAAATGGAGAAGGATTCGGAATCGGGGTGAGGTTCTAAATTTGCTAAACACATCTTATTTAAAAAGATTTTTCTTGAAATAAACTAATTTTTGTCTTATTTTTAGTTCCATGAACAAGAGGGAGCACTGGGCAACGAGATTCGGACTCATTCTTGCAATGGCGGGAAATGCCATAGGGTTAGGGAACTTCTTGAGATTTCCTGTTGAAGCGGCAAAACATGGAGGAGGGGTTTTTATGATTCCATATATTGTTTCTCTTTTTCTTATCGGAATTCCCCTTATGTGGCTTGAATGGACAATAGGGAGATATGCAGGAATAAGAGGACATGGTTCCCCCCCAGCATTCTTGAGTCTTGGCTGGAAAAATCCGATAGCAAAATATCTCGGTGTTGTCGGTCTTTTTACACCAACTGTGATAGCAATATATTATGTTTACATTGAATCCTGGACACTTGCTTATGGATTTTTTGCCCTTACCAATTCTTTACCAAGTGTTGACCATGCGCAGATTCAGTACATCAACGCCTACCTCGCTCCATTTCAAACATTTCATAATAACTTTCTTGGAGATACAAACGGTGCCCTTATGTATCCTCATAGATATGCCTACATTGCCTTTCTAATTACTCTGTTTTTAAATATCTTCATTCTTTCAAGGGGAATAGTGGAGGGTATTGAAAGATTAGCAAAAATAGCAATGCCCCTTCTTTTACTGTTTGCAGTAGTTCTACTTATAAGGGTTTTTACATTGAAGAATCCCTTAAATCCTGATGTGAACATTGTTTCCGGGTTGAAGTATATATGGGAGCCGGATTTTTCAAGGATTTCAGATCCTTCAATATGGCTTGCAGCAGCTGGACAGATACTTTTTACCCTCAGTCTTGGAACAGGTGCGATTCAGGTTTATGCCAGTTATTTAAGAGAAAAAGACGATATCGCTCTTTCTGGCTTTGCCACCGCAGCATCAAATGAATTCGCCGAAGTAATTCTGGGAGGTTCAATAGCTATTCCTGCAGCCATAATTTTCTTTGGAGCAGTAAATGCTCAGGAGATAGCCCAGTCAGGAGCATTCCGGCTCGGATTTATTACCCTTCCAGCTGTATTTCAGCAATTGCCAGCCGGAAATATCTTCGGAGCGCTGTGGTTTTTCCTTCTTTTCTTTGCAGGCATTACATCCTCCCTTGCATTATGTCAGCCAGCCATAAGTTTTCTTGAAGACGAATTGAAACTCTCAAGGAAAGAGGCATCCCTTATTCTTGGAATAACCATATTTTTCTCATCACATCTTGCCATATTTTTCAAAGGCGCAATTGAAGAAATGGATTTCTGGGCTGGAACATTCGGACTTGTCCTGTTTGCAACGATTGAAACAGTCGTATTTATGTGGATTTTCGGGGCTGAAAAAATATGGATTGAACTTCATAAAGGTGCAGACATAAGGGTTCCGAGGATATTTTTCTATATTTTGAAATATATAAGTCCTCTTTTACTTCTCATCATTCTTGGAACATGGTTCTGGAGATATTTTTCAAGAATTGGAGAAACTGCTTCATGGAACATATTTCTTACAAGAGGATTTTTGATTTATCTGTTCGTTTTTATGGGTGCTATTCTGTGGATTGTCTGGAAAAGAAGGGAGAATGAAAAATGAAGACACTTGGATGGATAATCATGGGTAGTATGTGGACAATAGTGATTTTTTTGTTTATTATGAGTATGATTTTGATATTAAGAAGAAAGGTGAGATATGAGGAAGATAAAGGTAAAGAAGAAAATAACGAGAAAGGAAATTAAAAAACCAGACGAGTTCATAACAACTACCACAAAAATCTTCAATTACCTAAAAGAACACCGAAAAATTGTTCTTTCAATTTCAGCAGTGGTGGTAATAGCCGCTATCTTGATTTACGGCGTATTTTTTATAAAAGAAAAAAGGTTGATTACAGCCTCTTCATTGGTTTATAAAGCGGAACTTGCAATGAACTCAGAAATTGAAGAAGCAGAGTATTCTGAAGAAATAGCAAAAATTTTCAGGGATGTAATGGAACATTATAGTGGAACGGTTTATGGAAAGAGGGCGAGGTACATGCTGGCGAAATACATGATTAAACACAAAAAATATGAATCTGCAGAAGAACTTCTAATGTTTTTCAAAGATAATACGGAAAATGTTGATGTATATCTTCTTTCTGCTGCTTATGAAACATTGGGGTGGCTACTGGAAAGAAAGGGAGATTCTCTCGGAGCAGCAAATATGTATATATCAATCACCGAGTTAGACCCCAATCCCCTTGGAGTTAAACCCTATGAGGATGCAGGAAGGTGTTTTGAAAAAATAGGAAAATTTGAAGAAGCGGTTAGGATTTATAATGAAGGTATAGCAAAGTATCCGAGAACCCCAAGAACCCTCCCCATTATTGGAAGGCTTAAAAGAATATATTTATTCACTCAAAAATGACCTTCTTTTTCATTATTTTTTTATGGAGCAGATTAATTCTTCCATTACAAATTGAGGAAAGAAAAAATTTATATGGACCCCATGGAGATTTTATCAACAAATTAAGTAATCTGGAAACCGCCGGAGCTGTGGCAACAAATGACTCTATATTCTTTATATTACAAAACGGAGAAATTTATCAATATTACAACCAAAAATTTAAGAAAATTCTAAATTTAGAAAGGATAATTATCTGTTCTCCCAAAATATATAACAATGTTTTATATATTGGAACCGCTTCCGGAGATCTTGTTACTATATATTTAAAAACTTATGAAATTCTCTGGGAACAAAAACTATTTAATAAACCGATAATTTCACCACCTGCTGCCCATGATGAATTTATCGTTCTGAAATCTCCCGAGGATGACCTTCTTTTAATAAATCCGGAAAATGGAGAGACAATCAGAATTCTAAAAAATGATGAACCCCATCAGGAATACAATGTTTTGACATTTTCATCTCCAATAATTGACAAAAAAGAAGGAATAATTTTTTATGGAACCCAGACAGGGGGGTTAAATGCTGTTGATTTTGACCTGAAAATGTTGTGGAAAATTAAATTAAAGGAAGGAATCTCGTCTTTTACATTCACTCCAATTGATGTTGAGGATATGGTAATAATTTCCCTGGGAGGTAAATACCTTTTTGGAGCGGAAAAGAAAACGGGTAAAAAATTATGGGAAAAAGAAATGAAAAATATGAGGGCGCTGGGAAAATTTGGAGATAAAGTTGTAGCAGTATCTCAGGATGGAATTTTTACTTCCATTGAGGCAAAAACGGGCAGAAAAATAATGGAAAAGAATCTGAAAATAAAGGAAGTAAATGAGATTCTGGTTTTGGAAGATGGAGAAATTGTCGCAGGCTCATCTTCAGGAGATTTTTATGTGATAGGCAATGGATTTAAAATTCTTCAGAAAATAAAATTAGAAGGGGGGATTTCTTCACCGATAGCTGTTTCTGACCGTGCAATAGGGGTGCTAACTGACGCAGGAAATGCGTATGTATTCAGCATCAATAAAGATGACCGATAATTTATCTTATGTTAAATTTAAGTATTTAACAGAAATTAAAATGTCAGTAAATTCTTCATTAGGAGCAACAAGAAGAATATTATCTGGCTTTCTTCAAGAATTTATGATAATAGCCACGCACCTTCGTATCTATACAATAAAAGTTGTCTTTTTAGATAACCCCAGAATCCTTCTAACCCATTTATGTGATTCCATCTTCTATCACTATATTCTCTTTTGCTATGGTTTACTAATCTATGTAAGTATCCCTTTGTTGCTATACCAGTATAACCTCGCCAGGTGTCAGAACAAAAGTATTCCTAAAACTGGCTGTTTTGTTGTTCCCCTCCCTTTTTTACTCTTTGC
>JBBIVP010000058.1:0-10978 GCA_037439705.1 bacterium | reverse complement strand
AGGAGGTATACATAATGACATATATTTCAAATAGATTTAATTATGAGGAAAGACGCAAGAATATAAGCGGAAGCACTTAATTGAAGATACTTTTTTTTACAATATAATTTAAAAAATGAAAATGGGAATAAGCAGGGACAACAGGATAGAAAAACTTTACAAAATTTTAGGTGTTGCTAAAAGGCTGGGATACGAAGATGATATAGAAAAATTTCTTGAAATCGCAATATATGAAACATCAGACATTCTTGAGGCAGAAAGGAGCTCACTTTTTCTCGTTGATTTTGAAAGAAAAGAAATATGGTCAAAAATTGCCCAGGATGCTGAAATAAGTGAGATAAGAGTTCCCCGGGGAAAGGGAATTGTTGGATGGGTTATAGAGAACGGAAAACTTTTGAATGTGGAAAATGTTTATGAGGATAAGAGATTCAATCCAGAAATAGACAGGCTTACAGGTTACAGGACAAAAAACATATTGTGTGCACCGATATTTTCAAGGGATGGCAAGGTCATAGGAGCAGTTGAAGCTTTAAACAAGAAGAATGGAAGTTTCATGAAGGAAGACGAGGAATACATAACAATTCTTTCTTCACAGATAGCAGTGGCTCTTGAAAACCTTCGGTTGAGAGAAGAGTTAATAAAGGAAAACATAATTTTGAAAAGAGAACTTCAGGAAAAGATGGAAGATATGTTTATAGGTGAAGACCATCAAATAAGTAATATCTTGAATACCGTAAAAAAGGTTGCAAACTCCACTGTTTCCGTGTTGATAAGGGGTGAGAGCGGGGTCGGAAAGGAGTTGATTGCAAAGAAAATCCATGAACTTTCGGAAAGGAACAGAAGGACTTTCGTTAAGGTTAGCTGTGCCGCAATTCCAGAAACGCTCCTTGAGAGCGAACTCTTCGGGTACGAAAAAGGGGCTTTTACAGGTGCATATTCTACAAAAAAGGGATTGCTTGAACTGGCAGATGGTGGAACGATTTTCTTTGACGAAATAGGAGATATAAGCCCTGCAATTCAAGCAAAACTTTTGAGGGTCCTTCAGGAAAAGGAATTTTTGAGGCTCGGAGGCACAAAGGAAATAAAGGTTGATGTGAGAATTGTTTCTGCAACGAACAAGAATCTTGAAGAGGCAATAAGAGAGGGAAAATTCAGGGAGGACCTTTTTTACAGATTAAATGTAATTACCATATTTATACCTCCCTTGAGGGAAAGAAAGGGCGATATTCCTCTCCTTGTCCATCATTTTATAAAAAAATACAACAAACTTATGAACAGAAAATTTGAGAATATTGAAGAAGAGGCTCTTAAGGTATTGATAAACTATGAATGGCCGGGAAATGTGAGGGAACTGGAAAATGTGATAGAAAGGGCTATTGTTTTAGGGGAGGAACCGATTATAAGGAAGGAAGATATACTTCTCACCCCGGATACACAGATGAAGCTTTTTCAATCACCTGTTTCCTCTCTTAAATCCTCAATACATTTTATAGAGAAAAAAGCCATAGAGGATGCCCTTGAGAGAGTTGGGTTTAACATATCAAAGGCTGCAGACCTTCTCGGAATTAAAAGGACCACATTTTATTACAAAATGAAAAAGTACGGTATTTCGCTGAAAAGCGAATAATGGAGATTTCAGTAAAAATAGATAGGAATGGAAACTGGTTTATAAACAATGAGCTGGTGACACACGAGGGAATAGCCTTTTTTCTAACGCGCTCCATCCATCAAGAAGGAACAAAGTACTATCTAAAAATAGGGAATGAAAAAATTGCTATTGAAGTAGAGGATACCCCTTATATTGTAAAAGAGGTTCTTTTTAAAAACGGAAAGTTTTTTGTTGTGTTAAATGATAGAAGTGAGGAGCCTCTGGATCCATCCACCCTTGAGGTTGGGAAAGAGAATGTGCTTTACTGCCAGATAAAGGGAGATAGAAAAGCGAGGTTTTCAAGGTCAGCCTATTATCAGATTGCCGGACACATCCGTCAGGATGCCGATGGATATTATATAATATTTGATGGGAAAAAATTTTATATAAAGACATGAGTTCAGAAGATAAAGCCTATTCCCATTCCCAATACATTTATGGGTCCATCTGTATAGCATTCAGAACCAGGGCAATCGTCAAGAAATGAAAGATTGTATCCAAAAAATTCCAATGCGAGGTGTCTGACTATTAAAAATCCTGCATTGAAACCTAAAAAAAGAGGCTCTGATGGGTCCAGAGGATAAAATACTGCTCTCGGAGAAAGGTAGAGCTCAAGTGGTGGGGGAGTGAGTGTAAGGATGGGAAAGACATACATATCAAAAATTGGGTAACCCGCCTCCATCCCTATGCCCAGTGCGAAATATCTTCCATCCCCGACTTTCATTTCCGTTGCGATTCCGACAACGAACGGATATGAGTAGATTAATTTAAGGGTGGATTCCAGATGTTTTGAGAGTCCCCTTCTCCATCCAAGTAATAATCCTCCATTAGAAAGCTCCCAGTCTGCGGTGCAATAGGGCGACGGACAGTAAGGTGGATTTTCGTCCCAGAATTCTGTTTTATCAAAACCAATAAAAAAACTTGTGAAAAACTCGTTTTCTTTTGGTGGCAGGATTTTAGATGAATTAAGAAGAACAAGTGATGAGCATGAACACAAAAATATAAGAAGTAGCGAGAAAAATAAAAACCTCATCCCTTTCCACCCATATATACAATTTTATTACAATGTGCATTTTTTACAAGTCTAAAGAAGCTGTCTCATCATCCACTGTTCAGTAGGAATTAAATCTCTTTCCCTGCCAGGTATCTCTTTTTTCGAGTTCTTTTCTTATCTCTGAGAGGATTTTCCATTTTGAAAAAGCCCATTCTGGGGTGATGAGATACTTCGGGTCTGCTTCTCCTGCTAAACGATGGATTACCGTTGTCTCTGGCAAAATCTCAAGAATTTCAACAACTGCCTTTACATATTCTTCCATCCCGATTGGTTCAAACTGACCGGCTTTATAAATCTCTTCTAACTTTGTGTCCTTCAAAACCTGAATGTTATGAAATTTTACACCTTCTACGCGCAATTCTGAAAGAAGGGAACCGGTTTTTAAAAAATCTTCATGGGTTTCTTGAGGCAATCCTATTATTATGTGGGCGCAGGTTCTTACACCTAACTTTTTTAATTTTTCAACACAATCCACAAAATCTTTCACCGTATGACCTCTGTTTATGAGTTCAAGGGTTATGTCTGAAGCGCTCTGAAGCCCGAGTTCAACCCAGAGGTATGTAAGTTTGTTTAATTTTTCAATAACCTTCAGTACATCTTCATCCATACAATCAGGTCTTGTTCCTATTGCTATTCCAACAACATTTTTTATTTTAAGGACATCCGTGAAGAGTTTCTCAAGAAAAGATGGAGAGGAATAGGTATTTGTGTAGGGCTGAAAATAAACAAGAAAGAGTTCATCCCTATTCCTTATTGCATTTCTGACCTGCTGCTCTACAGTTAATCTTCTATCAGCGGTTTTTCCTGTAAATGCTAAGTTGTTGCAATAAACGCAGCCCCCGAATCCCTTTTTGCCATCTCTGTTTGGGCAGGTAAATCCTGCATCAACAGAAATCCTTTTTACCTTTGTTCCGAAAACCCTTTTTAAATGCGATGAAAAGGAATTATACCTCATTTTTATTCTTTCAACTGCACAGAATATATTTTATCAGTTTATTGATTTTCAACAACCATATTTTCTCCACGCACACCCATACCCGGTTTTAATTTTTCAGTTAAGTATTAACATTAACAGGATTCAGGCTTGGTGTGCTAATACGGGAGTATGGATGTTGAAGGAGGTAGAGGATGGCGCTGATGCTCTGATGGGATATATTCAGCTGTAAAAGGTCATGAAGCAGAACTTAAATTTGGTCTGGGAAAAAATTTCGCTTTGGGATTGGATTATTATCACATGAAGGAAATCAAGGGCGATGGGAAAGAGAAGTTGGTGCAGGTGGATTTGGTCTGGAATTTTTAAATGAGAATCTGGAGTCCTTAATCCTTCAAGAACGCTCTTATTCTTTCCCTTATCTCATTAAAGGAAAAATTTTTCCTGTTTGAAATTTTCATCTTTTTATTATCCTTAATATGTTTGTAAATGAACTCTATTTCTGGATGGGAAAGAAAAAGTGTGGCTATTGTTGTGCCGATCTCCCCGATGGGCTGACGGTCTATGTGGGAATGGATGAAGATTGCCTCCACGCTTGTGCCCTTTCCCTCTTTACTCCTTACCTTCACCTTTCCTCCGGTAGCCTCTGCTGCCTGTTTTATAAAAGGCAATCCAAGACCTGTTCTTTTTCCTTTTGTTGTGAAAAACGGGTCAAAAATTTTCTTTATTTCTTCTTTGCTCATCCCTCTTCCGTTGTCTTTTACGACAATTTTTAGAATATCTTTTTTTAAATCCTCCTCAACAACTATTTCAATTTTTGTGGCTCCTGCGGAAATTGAATTTTCAACGAGGTCAAGGATGTGAAGGGAAATTTCTTCCATGAATTTTTACCCTGCCCGTTTCCAGTGCTTTCTTTATGCCTTTCAGGTCAGGAGTATCAGTATAAAAAATTGTCCAGACTTCCCCTATTTCTTCAAGTCTGTGAGCATCCGATGAAGAAATTGCGGTGAATCCCTCCGGAATGTGCTTCGGTGAGCCGGTTTTTGAGATTTCTATTCCGTCAAGTGAAAGGCTGGGAGGAATAAATCCGAGTTTTCCGATTATGCTGTAAGCCTCCCTGTCAATGTGGGAAGCGATTGCTATGCCATCAAGGGAATGGGTTTTTTCAACGATTTCTTCAACGCTCATACTTGAGGCAGAGATGAGAAGTCTATCTTCTATTTCCTCAACCTCATCAAACTCATTTACCACTGCCTGAATTCCGAAGAGGTCTTCGTCATTTTTCCCTTTAATCCCATCATAAACATATTTTTGAAAGAGTAAGGCTTTTTCAGGCGTATCAAAAATAGAAAGTATGTGAACCTCTTCTATGGAATTTACCTCAATTCCAGGGAGAACCACAATCGGAAATTTTTTAGAGAGGTTAAAGGCGTATGGAGTATTTTTCGCAGAATTGTGGTCGCATATTGCTATTATATCAAGCCCTTTCTCCACCGCCTTACGGATGACCTTCAATGGGCTCATCTCAAGGTCTGCGCATGGAGAAAGGCATGTGTGAATGTGTAAGTCCCCCTTAAAACCCCTCACCTTATTCCAGCCTGATACAAAAGCCCTGCTACAGTAAAAGCGCTTTTTTCAGTTGTAAATATAGGAACCCCCTCTTCGTTAGCCTTCTTTATCATTTCTCCATCGGGATGTCTTCCGTTTACTATTATTATCCCTGAAACCTCCTTCATTGCTCCCACAGCAACTATGTTTGGATGGGACTGAAGGGTAATCCATAAACACCCGTTTTTTGCATTCGCAATTACATCGCTTAAGAGGTCGCTCACATAAGCAAGTTTCACATCTTTCTCCAAATTGGCTTTCCCTGCTGTTTCTTCCTTTAGGGAAAGCATTTTTATTATTTCACCCAGCTTCATTTTTGCCTCCTTTTCTTTTCCACCTTGAAAGGAATTCCTCGACCTTTATTTCTTCATTTCTCAATATATTAAAAATACACTCTTCTTCTTTTACCTCACCTTCAAGGATGTCTTCAGCAAATGCCTCGCAGGTAGGTGCACCGCACAATCCGCAATCAATCCCGGGAAGGTTTTTCAAAATCCCTTCTTTCATTACAACAAATTTTATACCCGCGGACACAGGTTTTCTATATTTTGGCTTCTTTGCCCATCTTTCAACAGGGTCAAATTTCGTTTTCAAATATATCTCAACGAGTTCTTCATCTTCTTCGTCCCTTTCATGGAAAAGAGAAAGGATTTTCTGTCTTGCTATGTAAAGGTCTTCCACTGTAAGTGTTCCTCCAATACACCCTTCCGCACATGCATAGGCATCCACAAATGGAATCCTTCTCATTTTACCCATCTCTATATCATCCATAGCCTTTTTAAGATTTTTTATTCCAGAAACCACAAGCACATTCTCTTCACCAATTATCTCAGAAAGTCCTCCTGCGATTGCCTGTCTGAACCCATAAACGGATTTTCCTATATCCATCTTCTCCGTCGGTTTTATCCTCTTCAGGCTCTCATTGTATATATGCCTTATTGCAATTGCACCATGGATATAATTTCCATCGTCTGTTTCATTTATTTCTATCATCTTTGAAATGCACGGTGTGATATATATTGCTCCTATTTCTTCCATTTTAAATGTTCCATTTTTGATAAGGGATTCAACCGCAAGTTTTGCTGCCAGCTGTCTCGGTGGAGTTATTGGAAGGAGATGTTCAATTAAAGAGGGATACTTCCTCTGTATCAAACTTATTACCACCGGACAGATGGAAGAGATTACAGGTTTTGGTATCTTCTGGTTTTCAATAAAAATTTTTATTGCCTTAAAATAAGCAGAGCAGAAAGGAGCTATGTTCAAAACATCGTTGAACCCCAGAAATTTCAGGGCAGAAAATGTATGTGCAGGTCCTATATGTCTTTCAAACTGGGCAACAAATGCAGGAGAGGGAATTGCTATGGTATATTTGAATTTTGAAAGTTCAAAAAAAGAAGTTGTAAGGGGTTGAATTGCATCACATGCTTTTATACATTCTCCGCAATGGATGCACCTTTCCCACTTGACAAAAGGAATTCTTTCCTTGAACCTCATCGCCTCCACAGGACATCCACGAACACATTTCATGCATCCTGTGCATAACTCTGAAATTATAGTTATGGTTTGAAGGGGTTCAGATTGGTTCTCTTGCATTTCTTATTAATATTCTCAATTCTGTCCCTTTTCCAGGTTCGGAAATTATGGTGAAAATGTCGGAGTTCTTTTTAATATTTGGTAAACCCATGCCTGCACCGAATCCGAGTTCCCTCATTTCGGGTGTTGCTGTAGAATATCCTTCCTGCATGGCCAGTTCTATGTCTTCAATTCCAGGACCTTCGTCCTTTATGTGGAGGACAGCGTAATCCTCATAAACTGAGAGTTTCATCACCCCTCTTCTGGCATATAGAACGATATTTACCTCTGCTTCATAGCTACAGATGGCAATCCTTCTTACTGCTTCGGGACCGAACCCAATACTTTTTAAAACCTCCTTTACCTTTCCCGAGACAACCCCTGCATTTGCAAAATTTCCTCCCTCCACCTCAAATTCCCTCTCCAGAAGTGGGGGTTTCAAATTTTTTTCTTCATTATTTATTTGCCGCAACTTTTTCTTCTACCTCCCCTATACCACGAAGTCCTGCTTTATAAAGTTTTCCACAGGCTTCAAACATCCTCAAGCTTGTGGAAAGCAAAGGAATTCCCTTTTCAATTGCCAGTTTTATTGCATCCTCTTCAGGCTGTTTTCCTCTCACATAGACAATTGCTTTGATGTCAACAATATAGGCGGTTCTAACGCTTTGAACATTGGTAAGTCCTGTTAGAACAAGTGCACCGGGTTTTGCAAATGCAAGCACATCTGACATCAGGTCAGAACCACAGGCATACTCAATTTCCTTATCCATTAAGTCCTTTCCCGCTATCACTTCTGCATTGAGAATTCTTCTAATTTCTTCCAGTTTCATAAATTGCATATATCTTTTTACAAATTTTATGCCCGAAAATTAGTGAAGTTTGTGCATAATTTTAGTGTTTTCTCATCTATGTGGGAGTTATCACCCATAAAAAATGGGGGATAATCACCAGTCTGTTAAAATTTTAAGATGACACTCATAATAAAAAGAACGAACGCGGAGAATACTCCTGAAATTATATCGTCAAGAACAATTCCCCAGCCTTTATTTAGAAGCTCCGATTTTTTTATGGGGTATGGTTTCAGGATGTCAAAGAACCTGAAGAACAAAAAAGAAAGGACGAGAAATTTTAAATTAAAAGGGAAAAAGATGCTCGCATAAAGGTATCCTACAATTTCATCTATAACCACGCATTTCGGGTCAGAACTGTTATATATCTTTTTTGCATGACCTGCTAAAAAAACTGAAAAAATTGAAAAACCTAAAATAAAAGCGAGAGAAAAATAAAGGGGGATTTTTTTGAGAAGATAAAGAACAGGAATTCCAAGAAGTGTTCCGAAGGTTCCTGGAGCGTATGGAATGTATCCTGTAAAAAACCCTGTAGAAAGAAGTTTTATTACCTTTTCCTTCAAGGGTATGGCTTTGTAACGAGGTTTTTCTGGTTATCAAAGGAAAGGGAAATTCCAGATTCAACAACGGAAACTTTTCCTCTTGTCATTTTAAGTACCTTCTCATTTAAAAGGAGGTACTCAAGCTTTCCTGTGCTTTCCACAATTATCACCGCAGGATTTTTTGTTTTTAAAAAATTGTATGCAAAGTTTATCGCCATTTCATCATCAGGAGCAACTATCGGGATTTTTACTGCCTGAAGGCATACTGTGGAAAAGGCATTTTTGTATGTAACCCCCCAGTCTGCATTTGTTATTATTTTCTCCGTTATTACATCCGCAAATCCTACTCCGTAGAGATTTCCAAAGGAATCTGGACTTAGGTTTAAGGCGACTACGCATTTCACCTTTTTTCCTTCTCCCCTTCTCCTTTCCATCCCTATCACATTTGTATCAAGACCTGTTCCGCTTATGTCCTTTCCCATTTCCCTTACTATCAAAATATCAACTGGATAAAAGGGAAGTTTAAGAAGAATTTTTTTTGAAAAAGAAAAAAGTTTTTTTTCTCCACTCACAATATTTTTTGTGTGCAAAACTTCCAGTTTGCATATATCTCCTTTATAAGACTCAACAATTCCAATTCCTCCCAGAATTTTTCCCTTCTTAAGAAGATGGTTAAAGGCAAGGGGAATGTACTTCTTGAGTCCATAACGGTGGGCATACCATGCTCCTTCTCCCTTACCGAGTCCTACAGCTGAAAGTTTCATAAGGCCGCTTCCGAAATCCGCCTCAAAGGCGGTATGCGGTCTTATCCTGTTTATGAGGAAGATGTAGTCGCTCTCATACACATTTTTTTCAAAGATAAATTTTCTGCCTTTTTCAAAAACTTTAATGGTTTCATCTGTTGAAAAAATTTCAAGTCCGGTTGTTTCTTCTCCTATTCCCATTTTCTTGAGATGTTCTATCTGGTTCTGAGCAGTCCCTCCAGCATGACTGCCCATTGCTGGAGCAATGAAAGGGCGTCCTCCCATTCTTTTAATTTCTTCTCCAGCAATTCTCACTATTTCATCAAGTTTTACAATCTTTCTGCTCGGCACACATATAGCAACTCGTTTTCCGGAAAGAGAAGGAAAGGCTATTTTCCTTATTTTTTCTCTCAGAACCTTTTCAACATCTCTTATTGGCTCAACCTTCGGAACCTTTTGCCTTACCCTTATGAAATTTTTATCCATCTTTAAAAATTTTAGCATTCAGGAAATTTTAATAAAGAATTTCAGAAAGAAATGCTGTGGCTTGAAGATTTTATAAAACTTCTTAAAATAAAAATATGGATATTGAAGAACTTGTTAAAAATCCAACTGAGTTTGAAGAGAAAATAAATAAACTTTTAAGGGAAAAAGACCCATCCATTAAAGAGATAATAAAAATGGCTTATCCCTTAGCAGATAAAAAGGGAAAAAAATTTTTGAAAAAGGTGGTTCACATTTTGAGAACAAGGGGAATGGAGGTTGAAATTCCGGAAGAAAATAGAGAACCAGTTTTTAAACCGCTCCAAACAGTAAAAAAACTTCTGTGCGCATCCTTTGACGGAAATGGAATAATGCCTCTCGCCTTCAGCGTTGAAAAAGGTGATTTTTCAGTTTCAGTGTTGGCTATGCATTACAGAAATGGTATTGTGGAAATAATTGTTGATGAAAGGGGATTAAAAAATGACCCGCTTCCTGCTTTAAAAAATGAATGGGAAAAGACTGGATTCTTTGTCTATGAAATACCTTACGAACACGGGCTTTACCATCTTAAAAAGGCTCTATCAAGAGGAAGGAAAATCCTTCCATCCTTCATCTCCTTTGAAGAATTAAAAAACCTAAATTATGAGCCAATAAAAGAAATTCCAATCACACCTTCCTCCACTACAAGAGGGATGGAAGAAATTCTCTTTGAAATACATCGTTTTCTCCCTTTTGCAGTTCTCCTTTCAAAAGATGAAATTTCCAAATACCTGGAGGAATACGAAAATGTCGTATTATCTCCAATCATACTTACAAGCTGGACCAAACAAGAAAGGGAGATGGAAATACTCAAAAGGATAATAAAGGAAGTGGTGGAAAACAAGAAAGATGCCTACGGAGACTTTTTTATTGAATGTGGAATTATTGCAATGAAAAAGGGATTATTTGAATCGGCAGGGGTTTTGAAGGGATGGGCTTTAGAACTCATGGACGAATCTATTCCATCAGAAGAAAAACCTGTTCTTCAATCAATTGTAAGGGCTTCCCTTGAATTCTGGAGAAATCAAAAAGAGTGCGGTATTATAAAACCATGATTTTGACGGAAAAGGATTTCGTAGAGGAATTCAAAAAATTCAGGGAATTTCGTTTAAAAAAGAAAGCCGGTGCTCTTTCAGATGAAGAAATGGCAGAGTTTGAAAGGATAAAAGAAAACATTCAGGAGTTTCTCCTCCGCAACCCCCTTATAGGAAAACAAAGAAGAAAGCACCTTAGGGCAGACATGTTCCTTGATGCTGAGATATCCTACGGAACGCTTAATGAATTTTGCAAGTGTTCTACAATAGGAAGCGGAGGAATGTTTGTAAAAACAAATCTCAAACCTCCTCAGGGAAGCATCGTAAAAATAAAAATTTCCCTTCCCGATGGAAAGGAAATGGAAATGAGAGGAAAGGTTTTATATTCCTCTGGAGGAAAAATTCTCAAGGAAGGAATAGGACTCCAGTTTGTTGAAGAAAAAGATAAAGCGGAAGAATTAAGGGAAATGCTTATT
>JBBIVP010000057.1:0-11046 GCA_037439705.1 bacterium | reverse complement strand
TTATCTTTTTGGCGAAAGGGATTTATGGTAAGCCCTATTCCTTTCAAGGCACTCTCTATCACCAAAAAAACCTTTTCATCCAATTTTATCACTTCCCCTTGGTAACAATGTCTATGTGTGTCTACATTTTTTTATATATATTTTTTTTAAGTAGTTTACTTTTTTTTAAATTTTTGGTAAATTTTAAGAGATGAGCCTTGGTGGAAAATTAGAGGACCTGGGACTGGGAGAGATTCTCTCCATCGTGGGATTGAGTAGAAAGTCTGGGGTTCTGTTTTTGAGAAAGGGAAGTAATGAGGGCAAAATTGTTTTTAAATTCGGGCAGGTAGTTTATGCGGAAACTGATTCTTCACCAGAGATTCAGGATATACTTTTGAAGCACAAGGTCACTTCTCATGAAGAAATTGATGCGCTGAAAAAAGAATTTGAACTTCTTTTTCCATCCATCAGAACCTTTGCCGATTTTTTGAGGGAGAAAAATATATTAAAGAGCAATTACATGGAAAAGCTTCTCACCCCTTATGTAGAGGATGAGGTTTTAAAACTTTTTAAATGGGATGAAGGGAGGTTCAACCTTGAGATTATAGAAGATGAAAAGGACCTTACTCTTTACATGAATCCTTATGGAGTGGTTATGGATATAGGCGTGAATCCGCAGTTTCTTGCCATTGAGGGAGCGAGAAAAAAAGATGAGGAGGAAAGGGAGGGCGCTGAGAAAAGGGCTGAAAGAGCGAAGATGAAATTTGTTGAGGCTGAAAAAACAATTGAGAGGAAAACTTCTCGGCCTGCTGTCGTTGAAAAAGGAGAATATGTAGAACTCAGAAATTTTGCAAGGGAAATACTAAACACTCTGGACATAGAGATTGAAACAGAAGAGATTGATGAAGAGGCATCAGAAATTGAGGATATAAAGAGGCTAAAATCCTACATATACGAACTTCAAAATCCTTCTTCAGGAACCGAAATCACACTTCTCATTCTTAGATACGCAAGCGAAATAATGAACAGGGCAATTCTTTTTCTCGTCCGAAAAAATGAGGTGGTCGGACTGGGACAATTCGGGGTTTATACATCCACTCCAAACTCCAACGCCCTTGTTAGAGGCATAAAAATTCCGCTTGATTCTCCTTCCATATTCAAAGATGTTATAGAAAAAGGAACATCAATGAAGAAGCGTTTGAGAAAAGATGGATGGGACAAATTTCTCGTTCAGAAATTGGGAGGAATATATCCTGTTGAGGCATTTGTAGCTCCTGTATGGACAAGGGGAAAGATAATAGCGGTTCTATATGGCGACGACCTCCCCGAACCAAAAAAGATAGGGAGTACAGCCGGACTGGAGATCTTTCTTTCCCACGCTGGTCTTGCAATGGATAAGGCTTTTCTTGAAAGAATGTTGAAGGAGAAGAAATAAAGTGGAAAAAAAATGGGATAAAAAAAAGAAATATGTGATGGTTGTTGAAGACTCAAAAACTATGAGAGATTATATAATTTCAACAATTCAATCTGTGGGAAAGATGTATGTGGTAGAGTGTGGAACCGGATTTGAGGCTCTTAAGATGCTTCCAAAGTTTGATTTTGATATGATAATAACAGACATAAATATGCCCGATATAAATGGGCTTGAGCTGATCTCATTCCTGAAAAGCGACCAGAAATACAAGCACATTCCTCTTATAATAATTTCAACGGAAGGAAGTGAAAGGGACATAAAAAAAGGACTTTCCCTTGGTGCCGAGAAGTATTTTGTAAAACCTTTTGATACGGAGGAGTTGAAAAAAATAGTGAAGGAATATCTCTGGGGAAAGAAAGATGTCAAAAGGTCCTTCTGAGAAAGCTCTAAAAGAATTCATTTCCGAAGCAGAGGAAATCCTTGAGAGGGTGGATTCTGCAATTGACCTGATGGAGAAGGCTGTTCCAGGTGGCAGAATAAATCCTGAATTGATAAATGAAGCCTTCAGGGGAATGCATTCCATAAAGGGAATTTCGGGAATGCTTGGTCTTGAGGATATAAAGGTAACAAGTCATTCCCTTGAAAATCTGCTTGACAGATTGAGGCTCGGTAAAATAGAACTTACTGAAGAATTTATAAAAATTTTTAGTAGAGGAGTTCTACTAACAAAGGAAATTTTAAAAGAAATTGAGAAAGGAAATTTAAAGGGATATCCTGGGGTTTCAGAATTTTTGAGTGAGCTTGAAGAATTTATTAAAAAAGCCCCTTCAGGAACAAAAGAGGTTCGTATTGGCGAATTTGACATAAAGAAAGAAATTCTTGATGTCCTTACAGAGTATGAAGAACACAGGCTCAAGGAGAATATCTCACGGGGAGCAAATCTTTATTTAGTCAACCTCCAGTTTCCAATTGACAATTTTGATGAAGGATTGAACAAAGTAACAACTGCCATAAAAAGGGTTGGAGAGGTCATAACGACCCTCCCCTCGGTTGATAAACCAGAGGAGGGAAAGATAAAGTTTTCGCTCCTTGTGGGAACGGAAAAGAAATTACAGGAACTGAAAAAGATAATTCCATACGAAAATGTGGAAATTGAAGAAATAAAAAGAAGAAAGGTGGAAGAGGTAAAGGCTCAAGAAGGAGTGAGTGAAAGAGAGGTTACATCTTTAAAAAGCGTCACATCAACTGTGAGGGTGGATATCTCAAAACTTGATGAGATAATGAATACCGTTGGAGAATTGATGGTGATAAAATCAACCTTTCTTAACCTTTCATCCAGGATGAAGGTGGAGATGGGATACAGGGGGTTTTCTGTTGAAATAGACAGAATGTGCAGAGTTCTTGAAAGGAGATTAAACGAACTTCAAACATCTATAATGGAAATAAGAATGGTGCCACTTCGGATTGCCTTTGAGAGACTTGTGCGTGCGGTGAGAAAAATATCTAAGGAGATGAAAAAGGAAATTGATGTAGAGCTTAAGGGCGAAGACACAGAGCTTGATAAACTTATAGTTGAAGAACTTGCTGACCCTCTTCTTCACATTGTGAGAAACGCAATAGACCACGGGATAGAGACTCCTCAGGAAAGAACACTTTTAGGAAAACCTGAGGCGGGAAAAATCCTCATAAATGCCTATCAGAAAGGCAACCATGTAGTGATAGAAGTTGAAGACGATGGCAGGGGAATAGACCCCGAGAAAATAAGGAGAAAGGCAATTAAAATGAATCTTATTTCGGAAAATGAAGAAATTTCTGAAGATGAACTTTTCAAACTTATTTTCAAACCGGGCTTCAGCACCAAAGAGTCCGCAACGGAAATATCTGGAAGGGGAGTTGGACTTGACATAGTGAAAAATAACATTACAAAGCTCTCTGGACTCATAGAAGTATCATCCGATTTAGGAAAATGGACAAAATTCACAATAACCCTTCCCATAACCCTTGCAATAATCCAGGCTCTTGTTGTGCAGGAGGATGGTAACCTCTATGCAATCGCTCTGAATTCTATTCAGGAGTGTCTACAGATAAGTTCAAAGGATATCAAAACCGTGGAGAAAAAGGAGGTTATAGAGTTGAGGGGAACAACCCTTCCCCTTGTGAGGCTTTCAAATATATTCGGAAAGAATTCTATTTCCGCTAAAAAAGATGAGTATTATGTGGTAATAGTGGGGATAGGAGATAAAACCGTTGGAATTCTTACAGAATCCCTCCTCGGACAGCACGATGTAGTTATAAAACCCTTGGGATCAATTCTTAAAAACTTAAATGGAATAGCAGGAGCAACCGAGATGGGGGATGGAAGAATAGCACTCGTTCTTGATACGGTTTATATCGTTGAAAGTATGTCAAAGGAAATGTGAGATGAAAAGCGCATATTCCGAATTTTACGGTTTCACAAAGCCACCTTTCAACAAAACTCCCGACCCATCCTTTCTTTATATGAGTAAGATGCACAGCGAGGCATTAGAAAGGATGAAGCTCGCTGTAGAGGAGAAGGACATAGTTCTTATTACAGGTGAGGTTGGATGTGGCAAAACCACCCTTATAAGGGCACTCGTTGACAGTTTGGAAAAAAATTACTTTCCAATTTTAATAAGTTCACCAAAACTTACTCCCTTTCAATTTCTAAAAAATCTTCTCAATAAGTTCGGAGTGGAAACGAATTCCCGTTCAAGAACGGAAATCATAGACAAGATAGAGGACGAGGTATTCAGAATGTATGAAAATGATGTTGTTCCAGTAATCATCGTTGATGAAGCACAGACAATTCCTCAAAACGAAGTGTTTGAAGACCTCAGACTTCTTACAAATTTTCAACTTGATGATGAAAACCTCTTTTCCCTCATCATTGTTGGACAGCCAGAGCTTAGAAAGAAACTCTCTCATCCTAAGAACAAGGCTTTCTGGCAGAGAATTGGCATTCACTATACCTTAAAACCATTTGAGCTGGAGGACACTGAAAACTATATAAAATTCAGGTTAAAAAAAGCAGGAGGAAAGGAACACCTTTTCTCAACCGATGCGATTGAAAAAATTCATTATTATTCAGAAGGTATTCCAAGGATGATAAATCATATATGCTCAAATGCACTGATAGAAGGATTTTCAAGGGATGCAAAAATTATAAAGGGAGATATAATTGAAGCAGTGGTTCAGGAGATGATTCCATATCCAAGGGTTTTGAGGGCTTAAGGTGGATATACTGAAAGCAAGAGAGAAGGCAAAGAAACTGAAGAAAAAAGAGGAAGTAAAGGTGGAAGAGCCTCCAGTTTTTGAGATAAAGGAAAAAGTGGAGATGGAAAAGGAGATTTCTCAAAAACCGATAATTGAAGAAAAATCTTATGTGATCATTGAAGAGGAGAAGAAAGAGGAGGAGGCCGGGTTTCTTGAACTCGCTGAAGAAGAGCTGAGGCACGCTTTTGCTGAGGAGGTGCTTGAGGAAAAACTTGATTATCTCGTTTTCTCCATTTCAGGGGAAAATTATGCCCTTCCTCTTGAGGAATTAAAAGAGGTAATAAAACCAAAATCTATTACCGAAATTCCATCTGCTCCCCCTCATGTGCTTGGAATTATTTCCTTGAGAGGGGTTATTGTTCCAATAATTGATATAAAAAAGATACTTGGCATTTCAGATGGAACGGAGAATAAGTCGCCGGATGCCCGATTTGTCCTCGTTGAGATTGGCGGGAAGCAGTTCGGTTTCTGTGTTGATTCTATAAAAGATGTAATGAGGATTTTTAAGTCAAAACTTGAAGTTCCTCCTCCCACTATGGGAAATATAAACAGGGATTACATATCCTATTTTGTTCACATAGACAACGAGTTTATTGCGGTTCTTAACCTTGAGAAAATAGTGAGTGAGGAGTGATGAAGAAAGAAGAAAAAATTTCTCCCGAACAGTTCCTTTCATTCGTCCTGTTCAGCATAGGAGAGGAATTATTCGGAATAAATATATTTCAGGTGAAAGAGATAACAAATATGGCTGAAGTATCCTCCATTCCCAATCCACCTCCTTTCATATCAGGGCTCATTGATCTGAGGGGAACGCTTATTCCAATCCTTGATGTGAGGAGGAAACTCGGGCTTCCATCCTTTAATCCACCAAAGCGAGCGAGAATCCTTATTGTCTCAATAAAAGGGAGGCTCGCCGGTTTTATTGCAGATGAGGTTAAAGATGTAATAAGGATAGAGAAGGGAAAGGTTAGAAGCGCACCTTTACTTTTAAAGGAAAGCGGAGGAGAGATTTTTCAGGGCATTTTCAAGATCAATTCAAAGGTAGTATTCGTTCTTGATATGGAAAGGCTTTTTACAGAAAAGGAAATAACGGATATGAAAAGGATTTCAGAAATTATAAAGAAAGGGGATAAAGAATGAGCGAAGAAACAAAAAGAAATGTTTACAGGGATTTTCTTCTTATATCCACTATAATCACTTTTCTAATCCTTATCATGATTGAGTTTTACCTTTCGCTCATAATAAGAATGACAGCTGAACAGCGGATTTACTTCTTATTGGTTGCTGGACTTGTATCTCTCGGATTTCTTACAGCCTACATATTTTTCACCTTGAAAGAACTGAAAAATGAGATAGAGGGCATTGATGGGGCGGAAGGAGAAGATAAAATCCGAAAGGTTGAAAGGATAGTGGCAATTCCATTCCGATTTTCCTTTTTAGCCTTCTGGTGCTGGGTGCTTGGTGTTTTCCTCTGTACCATAATATTTTACCTGTTTTTCGGTTTTTCACTTGTTAATAGCATTGAAGCATTTTTTCTTGGGATATGCGGAGGATTTTTCGCTCCCCTTTTAATGTATTATTTTTATAAAGACAGGATAAGAAAATTTTTGAAGGAATTGAAAATTGAGTATAAATCCTATGAAAGTTTTCTCTCCTTTTCCTTTACACTCAAGGTAATTCTTCCGTTTGTTATCTCTATAGTTATAACATTTATCCTGATAATAATACTCTCTTTGAGGATGAGAGACGACCTTATAAGTGGGGTTTTAAAAAAGGTAGGAGAGAAGGAACTTTCATTTATAAAAACGGGGAGCTCAGAGGTTATAGGTGGAAAAATTACCATTGACCCGGGGGATGTAAAGGGAAGAATAGAGGAAAGGATTGTTGAGTTATCAAGGAAAGGAAAGAAAATTTACATAGACCCTTCTACAATGAACATATTTGTGTTTGAGAAAGCAGATGAAGGAAAAATTGAAAGCCTTGTTTATTCCTGGAAAAACCTTGTGATGTATCCTGAGCCCTGGAACAGAACTATCTGGCTTCTCGGCATATTTTCCCTTTGCATACTTATTTCAATTCCTTACCTGGTAATAAGGGATTTAAAGGGTTCTATGGAGGATATGAAGAATTTTCTTCAAAAAAATGAAGCACCTGTTCCATCGGATGACGAGTTTAATCAAATATTCTTTGCACTTCTTAAATTCACTGAAAATTTTGGTGACAAAACAAAAGAGATGAAGGAAAAAGCGGAGGTTGCGGAAAAAAGGTTTTTACAACTTATGGAATCAATAAAATCTATTGAGGACAATCTCCCATTTTTTGAGGAAACAATTTCAGATATAAAAAAGCGTATTGAAAGTGAGAGGTCAGATATTGCATCTCTTCGCAGTTTTCTCAACGAAACAAAAGATTTTTTCACCACTGGAGAGGAAGAAACAAAAATGGTTGCTGGGTTGAAGAACAAGGAGATTTCAGAAGAAATTATAAAACTCTTACAACGCTCTTTAAAAGAAGAAAAGGAATTTTCCTCTTTCATGAAGGATTTGAAAAAGTTGAAGAGTTCCGATTTCTTAAAAAGGATTGACAATTTGAGGGAGGATTCTTATGGGATAAAGGAGATTAAGGAGACTCCAAGTATATATAAGAAAACATCAGAAAACATTTCGAAAGTGAAAAGTCTTCTTCATTCCCTTGATTTAAAAATAGTAGAATCAAAAGAGGTGATGGAGAAATTCGCTATGGAGATAAAATGGATAGCAAGTTCAATTGAAAATGTTAAGGGTGATTCAGAAAAAATAGGGGAAATAGCAAAGGTGATAAAGGAAATTATAGAGGAAACAAATCTCCTTTCTCTGAATGCATCAATAATAGCTGCTCAGGCTGGAGAGAAGGGAAAAAGCTTTGCGGTAGTAGCAGAGGAAATCAAGGAACTGGCTGAAAGGACAGAGATGTCAACAGGAGAGATAAACGAGATAGTTTCTGAATTGCAGAGATTCATAGAAAATTCGGTGGATAAAATGGCGGAGATAAACAAATTTACTGAAACCTTCGCAAAGGATTGTGATTATATAAGTGAGAAATTGTCGCTTCTTGCATCTGAAATTGAAAAGGTTGATAAATCAGTAAAAGAAGCAAGCAAATTTTCAGACAAAATTTTTGCTTTTTGCTCAGACCTTGGTGAATCTATAAGCTCAATTGAGGAAGTTTTTGCTTCAATTGATTCTTATGAAAAATATGTGGAATACCTTAAAAACTCTACATCTCTTATGGAGAAAGCGCTTGAGTTTATAATAACCTCGCAGAACTTACTCAATGACCAGATATCGTTTGTAAGTAAGGTAAATGAGAAGGGTGAAAAGTATCAGGGGAAACTTGAAGAAATAAAAAATTCATTTGCTACCATTGACCTTAAAATATCAGAAATTGGGAATTTACTGGAAAAAATGGTTACAATGATAAATAGTGTGAAAATTAAAATAAAAGAGGTGCGGTCATGAGGTTAAAAATAACAGGAATGAATCTGAGAACAAAAATTATAATCCTTGTTTCCCTGATTGTCCTTATAGTTTCATTATCTTATGTGATTGTCTTCACGAGGGAAATTAAAAATGCGTTGCGGAGCGAGTTAATAAAAAGGGGACTTTCTCTCGCTGAGAGTATAGCTTTTACTTCAAAGTATGGGGTTATAGCAGAAGATACAATAATCCTCACTCAAATAACGGATGGGTTTTTTCAGGATAGAGAGGTTTCATTTGTAGCCATATATAATAAGGATAAAAAGAAGTTACTCTGGAGGTTCAAGGAAAAAGAGATTGCCAATGAAGAAGGAATCGTAAAGGAATTTATAAGAGAGAAGCCGGGATGGACTGAGTATACTGCTATCGCGGGAAATAATTACCTAATTTTCAATACAGCAGTCACCACAGAAAAGGGGATGGGATATGGAGAAGACTCTGTGGTTCACGGATATATAATCCTTGGGTTAAACACCCTTGAGATGAAAAGGGTCTTCAGGAAGGTCCAGGTTTCATCTGGAACATTTTTCCTGCTTTTCCTTATAGGTGCATGGATTATATCCACAATACTTGTGGGAAGGGTAACCGTTTCTTTAAGGGATATGACAAAGATGGCACAGCACATAGCCTCAGGAGATCTCAAGCATACAGTGGAAGTTGAGGAAGGTGGAGAAATAGGGGCTCTTGCCGATTCTTTTAACAAGATGGTATTTTATCTTAACGAGGCTATTAAAAACATCCGTATTATCATGGATGAAATTTCTCTGGCAACAAAAGAGATGCTTGAATTTACAGAAAATGTGAACAGGGGAGCAAAGGTTCAAAGTGAATATATTCAAAAGATAAGTACATCCATTGAGGAAATAAACTCCTCAATAAAAGAAATAGCAGAAAATGTGGACATACTCTTTGCTTCGTCCGAAGAAAGTTCTTCCTCAATCCTTGAAATGAGTGCTTCCGTAGAAGAGGTTGCAGAAAATGCAGATGTTTTGATGAATGCGGTAGAGGAAACTACAGCTTCCCTTGATGAAATGGTGACTTCTATAAAACAGGTTGCAGCAAATGTGGAAACGCTCATGCATTCAGCGGAATCAATAGCTTCTGCTATTGCCCAGTTTGACGCCACCATAAAAGGGGTAGAAATGAATGTGGGAGATACAGCCAGAATCTCGGAGGATGCCAGGAAAGCAGCAGAAGGAGGTGTTTCAGCGGTTGAGGCTTCCATAGAAGGAATGAAAAAGATAAAATCATCAATGGAGGATGCGGCACGAGAATTAAAAGGGCTTGTTGAAAAAATAAGAGAAATCGGAAACATTGTAAATGTGATAGATGATATAGCAGAGCAGACCAATCTTCTTGCCCTGAACGCTGCCATTATAGCAGCGCAGGCAGGAGAACACGGGAGGGGTTTTGCTGTTGTGGCGGATGCCATAAAGAAACTGGCAGACAGAACATCTGTTTCCATAGGAGAAATAAAAGGTATAATAGAGAGCGTGCAGGCGAGTGCAAATGTTACCGTTAAAGCGATGGATTCTGGAATGAAGACAATAGATGAAGGAATGGGACTCTCATTTACAGCAGGAAAGGTATTGAAGGACATTCAGGAGACCTCAGTGCTTTCAGCCAACAAGAGCAGGGAAATAGCAATTGCAATGAGGGAACAGGCAGAAGGAAGTAAGGGATTGAGGGTGAGTATAGAAAGGATAAAAACCATGGTGGACGAAATAGCAAAGGCAACTTACGAGCAGTCAAAGGGTGGAGACAGAATCGCTGCTGCTTCTCAGAAGATGAAAGAAGTTGCTGAACATGTGAAGAATTCCACGAGAGAACAGGAGAAGGGAAGCAAGCATATTGCGAAGGCAATAGAAAACATTACAGAGATGATAAAATACATTCATAAAGCCGCAGACGAACAGGCAAAGAACACTTCCCTTGTTCTTGAATCCATCAATAAAGTTGCTGAGATATCAAGTGAAAATGCTTCAAATACAGAGAAAGCTAATCAATATGTGACAGGCTTGAAATCAAGGCTTGAAAAGCTTTATGAAATGATTCAGAAATTTAAAACAAGAGAGGTGAAAACATGAAGGTAAAATGTCCAAAATGTAACACGGTTTACAAGATTGACCCTTCAGCGGTAAAAAAAGAGGTAATTAATCTTAAATGCAAAAAATGTGGAACGGTTTTTACCGTAAAAATCCCTCCCCAGCAGAAGGTTGAAGAAAAAGAGATATTTAAACCTGATTACATCAAGGTTCTCCTCGCCCACGAAAGCGAAGATGTGAGAAAAGAACTTTCAGAAAAGATGAAGTCATACGGGGTAGATGTCATTATAGCAGAGGATGGGGTTTCAGCTATTGAGCTTATGGAATCTGAAAAACCACACGCAGCTGTCTTGGAGGTAATTCTTCCGAGGATTTTTGGATATGAAGTATGTGAACTTGCAAAAAAGAGGGAAACATTAAAGGATATAAAAATTATACTTATTACATCCACTTATGATACCTCCCGCTTCAGAAGACCCCCAGAAGAACTGTATGGGGCTGACGATTTCATAGACTTTCCATTTGAAGTTCCGGGCCTCCTTAAAAAATTAGAAAATCTCACTGGATTAAAACTTCTTCCTCCCCCAAAGCCCGCAGCGCCATCTGAGCCAGTTCCCCCCTCGAAGCCCGCCCCATCCCCTCCAAAACCTGCTACAACTCAGCCCCCTCCTAAACCACCTGCAGCTCCTTCACCTCCTCCAAAGCCAGCTCCTACACCTCCGAAGGAAGAATATCCTCCTGAAGAAAGGGCTGATATAGAAAAAGCAAAGAGGCTTGCGAGGGTTATAATTTCAGAAAT
>JBBIVP010000056.1:0-11077 GCA_037439705.1 bacterium | reverse complement strand
ATATCTCTGGCCTTGGGTATGATGAATTCGTTAAAGATACAAAAACAAGAGATGCGGTTGTAAGGAACCTTGAGATTATTGGAGAAGCAGCAAACGCAATTCCAAAAGATATACAAAAGAAATATTCAGAAATACCATGGGCACAAGTTATTGGGATGAGGAATAGACTAATTCATGGATATTTTGTTATTGATTATAAAATTGTTTGGCAAATAATTGTTAAAGAGCTTCCTGCTTTGAAAAAGGACATAGAAAAAATTCTAAAGGAGGGATAAAAATGACTTTACCTAATTGGTGGCAGGTAGCAACGCCACATACAGACATAAGAGAAGGAAAACTGAGTGAGGCTGTCTTCGCTGCTGACCTTGGGGATGTTGTTTCTGGAAAGACAACATTAGAATACAAAGATACAAGCATCTTTTTTCAGAAGACATATCTGACACAGGGCTTAAAAAATCTTCTTGAGAACGTGCTTTCCCGTCTGAGCGGAGAAAAGGGAGACCCTGTCATTCAACTTCAGACACCCTTTGGTGGCGGTAAGACACACGCACTTCTTGCATTGTATCACGCGGTAGAGAACAGAGAGAAAGTGAAACATCTTGAAGTTATCTCAAAACTTCCAAATCCAAAAGGTGCGAAGGTCGTGATCTTCGTTGGAACTCAGGCAGACCCAATAAAAGGAAAGACGCCATGGGATGAAATCGCTTATCAACTTGGAGTTTACGAGAAGGTGAAAATTCACGATGAAAAAAAACGCAGTCCCGGGAAAGAGGTTTTAAACCAAGTTTTGGGTGGAGAACCAGTACTTATCCTAATGTATGAAATTGTGGAATATGTTGTAAAAGCGAAGGATTTCGCTGACCAAATTTTGGTTTTTTCTCAGGAACTTACCGAAGCAGTGAGGACAAAGAAAAATGCCTGTCTTGTCCGCACGCTTCCTTCAAGCGCTCCCTATGGTGAAGAAGGGGGAACGAGCACTTAATCAATTGCAAAGGATATACGGAAGGGTTGAGACGGTTTATACTCCTGTGGAAGGTGTTGAGCTCTACGAAGTGATTCGCAAGAGACTGTTTGAAGATTTTGGAGAAGAGAGCACGATAAAAGAAGTAGCCCAGAGTTATTTTGACCTTTACCAGAAATTAGGAACGGATGTGACATCAGAGGTAAAAGAAATAGAATATAGAGAGAATAGAACATGCTTATCCATTTCATCCTGAACTCATTGATGTTCTCTACGAGCGCTGGGGTTCTTATCCTACTTTCCAGATGCTGTATCCGGCCCTTTCCACGAAAGAGCGAACTCACCCAAATACAGCCCTTTCAGGATTGGAAATTGACTATTTTCTTCTGACTTGTTATAATTATTTTATGTCCAGAAAGATTGTAAAAATCTTCTTACTCCTTTTCTTCTCCTGCACCGCAGAAAAGACTGAAGTAAAAATTATTGGTTTAGAAACAAAAGAACCAATAAAAGGAAAAACGCTCAGGGTATTTGCAATCGGGCACAAATTAACAGTGGATATGGCTGGATCTGAATCAAAGTTCTATGAAAAAATAGAAAACATGATTGAACTGGTAAAAGACAAATTTCAGAATGAATATCCGAATCTCCTCGTATTTCCAGAAGATACTGGACTCGTGCTCGCATTTTTTGGCTCAAATGGTGAAGATGGAAGGAAGGAAAAATATGCGTTAAATGCATTTTTATCGCTTTTGAATTCTTATTCTTCTGCTTTTCAGTTTTATAAGAAAAAGTATGATGTTTCCCTTCAGAGAAATCTATTTCTTGCTATTACAGATTCTCTCTGGAGACCCTTCTTTAACACATTTTCTAAACTGGCAAAGAATTACAAAATCTACATAATTTCCTGCACAAATGTGGCAGAAGTGAAAAAAATTTCTGACCCGAATCTAAATTTCCTAAAAGACCCATCGGTTGAATCAGATTACATTTATGTGGCTAAGAGTGAAGATGTATGGAATACCTGTTTTCTGTTCAATCCAGATGGAGAAATAGTTTATAATGTGAAAAAGGTCCATCTCGTTCCAGAAGAAGAATCTTTGCTTGACCTATCAAGGGGAAAGGTTGAAGAGGCAGAAATCTACAGAATTCCGGGAACTGAAATTGATATCTGCATTGCTGTATGTGCAGATGCTTTTTATGAAGACTATGTGGGAAAAATGGATGAAATGGGATGTGATATAATAATACAACCATCCGCAAATCCAGGGATATGGGCTTCTTTCTATCCATACTGGCAACCTGAAGACTGGCTTCGTTCCACATTGGGAACTATGCAATATAAAAATATCCAGTACAACATAAATCCAATGATGACAGGAAACTTCTTTGACATGGTTTTTGATGGACAGAGTGCAATAACTGGAAAAATAGACCCGAGAATAACGAGGGATAAAAATTATGTGGGCAACAATTCACTTTCGGAGAGTTACACTGAGATTTATCCTGAAGGAGGATTTTTTCTTCTGGCACCGTGGGTAATGGATGACCCTGTAATAGAAAATCCATCTTTGAGCCTTGATGAAAGAAGAAACATGTTGAGGGAAAAAGCCATATCCCTTCTTTCTCCATCCGCCTGTGACTCAATGAAAATAGAATCAGAAAATTGTGGAACCAGTGAAAATGAATATGTAGAATCAATTCTATGGGCTGACCTCATAATAAAATGAAAAACATGAACTGGGTGAAAAAGAACGCAAACAAATTCTGGGAGACAGTTGCAAATAACTGGTTCATTCCTCTGCTTACAAAAGTTTATGAAGACGAAAAAAAACTGAAAAAGATAAAAAAGTGGACAGGCGATGGCAAAAAGGTAATCATTCTGGAAATAACAGATTTTTATATGGATCCATTCTTCATAATTCTTCACGGAGATGGATTTGAACTTGGAATGGAAAAAGAGGAGCCCGATATTATTCTCAGGGGTCCAAAAACAAAATTAATTGTTGATGGACCAAGTCTCTTCCGGCTTATTTTCTCATGGTTTAATAAAGAACTGGAAATTAAATTTAACAAGTCCTCGTTAAAAGACATTTTTACATTTCTAAAAATTTTTTACCTGTGGGCGAGATAGCAAGCATATTCTCGCTGTTTTTTCTTGATATTTTTTTCCTTTTTAATAACATTTAGAAGATGAAAGCAAGAGCGCATATAAAGGTTACCGGAATGGTACAGGGGGTTTATTACAGAAGCACTGCAAGAGAAGAAGCACTAAAAATCAGATTAACGGGATGGGTTAGAAATATGTCTGATGGCTCTGTGGAATTGGTTGTTGAAGGAGAAAAGGAAAAAATTGAGGAGTTTATAAGATGGTGCTGGAAAGGACCTCCGCTGGCGATTGTAAAAAATGTTGAAGTTAAATGGGAAGAGTATAAAAATGAATTCAAAACCTTTGATGTGAGGTACAGATAATGGAGAAAAGAAGCGCTATAGTAAGGGTGAGAGGAAGGGAGGTCCTTGATTCAAGAGGAAATCCAACGGTGGAAGTGGAGGTGGAATTAAAATGTGGAATTATAGGAAGAGCCATGGTTCCATCAGGAGCCTCAACAGGAACAAGGGAAGCTCTTGAATTAAGAGATGGCACTGAAAGATACGGAGGAAAAGGGGTTTTGAAGGCTGTGAAGAATGTAAACGAAATTCTTGGTCCACAACTCATTGGAATTGATGCCTTCAATCAGATTTATATAGATTACATTTTAAAAGAACTTGATGGAACCGAAAACAAATCAAAATACGGAGCAAATGCGATTCTTGGAATTTCTCTTGCAGTTGCAAAGGCTGGTGCTCTTCTTACCGGACTTCCACTTTACAGATACATAGGTGGAGTAAATGCCACACTCCTCTCGGTTCCCCTTATGAATTTCATAAACGGAGGAGCACATGCAGACAACAATCTGGAAATTCAGGAATTTATGATAGCACCGATTGGCGCTTCTTCTTTCAAAGAGGCGGTAAGAATGGGCTCAGAAATTTTTCATACCCTTAAGAAGATATTGAAAAAAGAGAAAAAATCCACAGGACTGGGAGACGAAGGAGGATTTGCTCCTGATTTTGATAACCACGAAACCGCTATAAAGACTTTAATAAATGCAATAGAAAAGACAGGATATTCTCCAGGCAAAGAGGTTTTTATTGCCCTTGATGTGGCAGCGAGCGAACTCTATGAAGATGGAAAATACTCTTTTGAAGAGAAAAAACTCACATCCGAAGAAATGGTAGATTATTATGAAAATCTGGTGGCAAAATATCCTGTATTTCTCATAGAGGATGGAATGGCAGAGTCTGACTGGGAAGGATGGAAAAAAATCACGAACAGATTGAAGGATACAATACTCGTTGGTGACGATGTGTTCGTAACAAATCCAGCAATAATAAAAAGGGGAATAGAAGAAGGAGTGGCAAATGCTGTGCTTATAAAACTCAACCAGATAGGAACCCTTACAGAAACGCTTTCAGCCATTGAACTGGCAAAAAAAGCAGGATACAGATGCATCATTTCTCACAGAAGCGGCGAAACAGAGGATACAACTATTGCGGATTTAGCGGTGGCTGTAAATGCAGAATTTATAAAAACAGGCTCGGTTAACAGGTCGGAAAGAGTGGCGAAGTTCAACCAGTTGATCAGGATAGAAGAGGAACTTGGAGAAATAGCTGATTTTGCAGGAAAATACATTAAAAAATAATGGCTAAAAAACACCTGATAATTGGACTCGGTCATTTTGGATTATATCTCGCTAAATTTTTATATGAAAGTGGTGAAGAGGTAACGGTAATAGACCACGACGAAAAGTCCATAAAAAAAATATCAGGTAAGTATGCAAAGGCAATTGTGGGAGATATAAAAGATAGAGAAATGTGGCACCAATTGAATCCTAAGGACATGGACAGGGTGGTAGTCTGTATAGGAGAAAATATAGAGGCAAACCTCTTAGCAGTTGAATATCTTCTTGAACTCGGTGTGCCAAAAGAAAAAATCTATGCGAAAGCAACATCCGAAGAACATAAAAAAATGCTTGATAAAATTGGGGTAGAGAAAATAATTTTTCCGGAAGAAGAGGTGGCTAAAAAATATGCCTATATATTGAGGAAAAATAATGTGTTAGAATTTTTTTCTATTGAGAACAAAAGTGATATTGTTGAAATCCCTATTCCATCCGATTTCAAAAATAAAACCCTTGAGGAACTGGATATCATAAACCGATTTGGAGTGGTGGTAGTAGCAGTAAAACGTCCTACCGGTCAGGAACCAAAGGTAATCTGTCCACCCGATAAAAATTTCATATTGAAAGAACAAGACACACTTGTAATTGCAGGAAAAGAGGAAAATATTGAAAAACTTCTGAAAGAGGTGAAATGAACTTTATATTTGTTATTTTTCTTTTTCTTACAGAAATTGGCGATTTAAGGTTTGAAGGAATATACATCAAGGGAATGGATGCATTAAAGAATGGTGAAATAAAAGATAATTGGGCACTGAAAAACAGATTTCGCTTGAGCCCTTCTATAAAATTTTTGAAAAACTTTGAATTAAACATTCAGTGCGATTTTATATGGGAAAACGGAACCTATATAGAAAACGAAAATTACATTGATTTCAGAAAGGTATGGTTTAAATGGTTAACAGGAATAGGGCTTCTTTCAGCAGGAAGGATGCCAAATGACTGGGGGCTTGGTATATTTGTTAACTCGGGGGATGGATACGATGAAAAATTTGGAGTGAAAAGGTATGGAAACATCGTAGACAGAATTCTATTTGCCACGAAACCTATGGGAAAGGAAGAACCCCTGGTTGTAGCGATTGCTTTTGATAGAATTGCTGAAGATGAATTAAAAATAAACAAGGATGATGTGGACGAATGGCTCCTTGCAGTCTTATGGGAGGAAGAAATATGGAAACTCGGATTTTATTCCGCATTGAGGATGCAGGATGAAACGGACACAAAAATAGGAGCCTTTGACCTGTGGGGAAAGGTGGAAAAAGAAAACTGGAGAATAGAATCAGAATTTGTATCAGTTTTTGGAAAAAGCAAAGCACTTCCCCTCCTTTATGAACTTGAAGAAGGTAGAAAAGTTCTTCAATTCGGAGTTGCACTTGAATTTCTTTACAAACTGAAATTTTTAAAATTTTTCCTGCAGAGCGGTTTCGCATCAGGGGATGAAGACCCTGCTGGAGGAGATATGACTTTCTTCACATTTGATCCGGATTACAATGTCGGACTTATAGCCCTTGAAAAGGTTCTTGCATATTACACAAAAAGAAGTGTAGAAAAAATTCTTGAGGTTTCAGAAGAACAAAAAGGAATTGACCTGTACTTCACAAAGGGAGGAGTTACCAATGCATACTTTTTCTTTCCTCAGATAGGAATAAACCTGACACAAAATATTGAATGGAGAACAGGCTGGCTATTTGCAAGAGGAGTAAGAAATTTCGTTGACCCTTATCAGAGCCTTTTTGTTTACGGCGGAACACCTGCTGGTTTCAACGGTGGTAAGCCTTCAAAAGATATTGGATGGGAAATTGATACCGGATTGTTCTTTAATTTTAAAAACAAAAAGGTGAGGTTCTCCATAGAAGGAGGGTATTTCAGCCCGGGAGATGTCTTTTCCTCACCTACTGGAAGAGAAGAAGGAACTTTTGACCTTGAAGGAAGATTGATAGTATTCTTTTAATTATTTCCTCGGAGAAGTTTTTATAAAATCAGATAACATCCCTCTGCCGAAGGGGGGAGTTGAACCCCCACACCCTTGCGGGTACTGGACCCTGAATCCAGCGCGTCTACCAAATTCCGCCACTTCGGCATCTTAATTTATTGTATAAAATCTTCTTTTTAATTCAATTTGCCTTAAAACTTTAACACGGAAGATTCGCTATTATTGATTTTATAAAAATGGTGGCATAAGAACCCGGTGGAAGGCTGAAGGCAATTTTTCTTGTAAATTTTCCCGGATAAAGAGGGTCTTCTTCTACTTTTCCAATGGAAATATCAGAAGGAAAAACAAGAAGATTCCTTCTAAATGTCTTGAACTTTACGAAGTATATTTCCCGCCTGTTGAAATAACTGTCTTTTATTCCCCTTTCCCTTTTTATTTCTTCATAGATTTCTTTGAATTCCTCATCATCAAAAAATGGTTTTCTCCCGGGAACAGGAATTTTTTTATCAGGTGCTATCCAGTCAGGAAATTTTTCTCGGTTAAATGGTAAAAATCCCATAGAGTATCTGATTTCAACATAATCCTTTATATTTCTTTTTATAAATCTGGAAACAATTTCGTTAAAAAGAAATGCCTGATATACATTTACCAGAAATGTCAGTTCTTCCTTTTCTATACTCCTCAATGCCTTTAAAGGTGAATCCGTTTTCATAAAAATTTTCAAAACTTTTTTCGCACCTCCATTTACCCTGTTTTTAATCTCTTCAATTTCTATCTCCTTTTTTTTCAGGCTTTTTAAAAGTTTTTTATCGGGCTTCAAAGAAGAAAGAAAATAAAGCTTTAATGCATCTTTAAAGTTTCCTTTGAGAAGACATTCTGCAAAAAACTCTCCTGAAAGGGAGGACCAGAATCTCTGTGTGTCATAATAATTGGGAAAACCTATTTTCCTTATTTTTTCTATAGTAGATGGAATTCCATAAGCCTCATCCTCTTTCATATCCCTTATCGTAATTTCAAAAGTATTAAAGGACAAATCAGAAGGCGTGATATGCCGGTTTGACCTTCCTACCCTTTCGCACCTGAACTTTTTCTCCACTATCAACGGAGGAGTTTCCCCTTTGACTGTGATGAACTGCGAGGTGAGAGCGTGTCTGTCTTTTTGACCCGCCCAGCTTATGTCCCTTACAGAAATCCCAATCTTCTTTGATAATATCCGTATCATATCCCTTGTAGTCATATCCATTTTTGTAACCTTTAAAAGTGTATATCCACCATTTTTTGTAATAGGGGAATTTTTTATGTGCTCGTGAACGATGAAATCTTCTATCAGCCTTCTTATCTTCACTCCGGACTTTTTAATTATAATTGAAAAGAGTTTTTTGTAAAATACAATTGAACTTATGAAGAGAAGAGAGTTCCTCAAAATTTCTTTTCTACTCCCCACCTTCAGTTGTGCAAAGCATACTGAGCACGAAATTCCAGCATATCTTCTCTCGGCTTTTGCCATAACAGGAGCCCTGTTTCCAGAAGGAAAACCATTTAATGTGGATTTAAAGAAAACAGAATTTTTGAAAAGGATGGATAAGACGCTCAAAATTATGCCTCAAAGGGAATCTTTTTTAATGAAGACAGGACTTACAATTATTGAATATATGCCAAAGTATTTCAGTTTCCATTTTAAAAGGCTTTCTGACCTTGATATTGAGGAAAGAAGAAAATATCTTCTTGGATGGGAAGAAAGCAGTATCTTTCTAAAAAGAATTGTTTTTAAAGGAATTAAGCAAATTATATGCCTTGTATATGGTTCACTTCCTGAAGTAAAAAAGGAAATAGCTTTTGCATATCCCTGCGGTTCTTACGGGAGGACTATCTGGGAGGAATAAAATGATCTACAAAACTCCATATAATGAAAAAAGAATTGAGATAGAAGGTGATGTATGCATAATAGGTTCAGGGGCAGGAGGAGGGGTATGTGCTAAAAGGCTCCAGTCCGCGGGGTTAAAGGTAATAGTTATTGAAGAAGGTCCTTATCTTCAACCTCATGAGTTTTCTGATGACCCGTTAACCGCATTCAAAATACTTTACAGAAACACTGGAATGCAGTTTGCTCAGGGAAAGCCATTTTTTCCTATTCTTACAGGTAAATGTATCGGAGGGACCACCACTATAAATTCCGCCATCTGTGTTCGTCCTCCCCAGGGTATGCTCGTAAAATGGTCAAGGGATTTTCTCATCCCCACCCTTTCTCCTGAATCCATATATCATCTTGTGTAAATGGTAGAAAAGGAAATAAAAGTTACTCCAGTGGATATGTCAGTTGCAGGAAATAACAACTATCTGTTCAAAAAGGGAATTGAAAGACTTGGATGGAGAGGCGGACCAATATTGAGAAATGCTCCTGACTGTCAGGGATGTGGAGTTTGTATATTCGGATGCCCAATAGGTGCAAAGTTGAGCACAGACCTTACATATATTCCTGAGGCATCAGAAATGGGAGCCAAAATTTTCCCGCTTATGAGGGCTGAAGAATTTATCATTGAAAAAGACAGAATAAAAGGAGTAAAGGGAAAGATACTTTCCATGAACGATGAAGAAACAGGAACTTTTGAGGTAAGAGCAAAAGTCACGGTTCTTGCTGCCGGAACATTGATTTCACCAATTCTACTTTTGAAAAACCGCATAAAAACATCAAAGGCAATAGGAAAAAATCTCACCGTTCATCCAGCAAGTGGAGTGCTTGCCATTTTCAAAGAAGAAGTCAAAATATGGGAAGGAATCCCGCAGGGATATTACTCTGATGAGTTCATCAATGAAGGAATTCTTCTCGAAACCTCCGCAGTAGACCCGGCTATAATTTTTGCTTCAATTTCCGGTTTCAGAAAGGAAAACGAAAAATATTTGAGGGCCATAAACAGAATAGGTTTAGCAGGTGCCATGGTCTACGACCTTCCCTCGGGGTATGTGAAACCGGGCGAAGGAACTGAACCTGTTATAATATACCACCTGAGAGAAGATGCTTTTAAACGGTTGATAAAGGCGATGGAAGAAACTGCAAAAATTATGTTTTCCGCCGGTGCAGAAATGGTGAAACCCCTTTTCACGGGTGCTCCGTTTTTCAGCGAGATTGAAAAATTTAAAGAATTTTTGAGAAACGCAAAAATAGTGGACATTGAGATGGAAGGCAATCATCCAATGGGAACTCTGAGAATGGGGATTTCTCCTGAGATTTCTGCCGTTGACCCATCAGGAAGGGTTCATGGAGTAAAAGGGCTGTATGTCGTTGATGCTTCTATCTTTCCGTCCGCTCTTGGAGTAAATCCGATGCTCACCATAATGGCTATAGCGTCTCGCCTCTCTCAGGAAATTCTCAGAGAATTTCAGTGAGATTCTGAACTTATTTCCTCACAATGGCAACATCCTTTGTTAAGCTCACTTTCAATTTGAAATGTAAAATGGGTTATGTTGAACTTTTCCCTTAAAACTTTTGAAGCGGAAGCAAGAATTTCACTTGGATTTACATTCTCCTCCACAAGAAGATGAGAGGTCACATTAACCGCTCCTGTTTTAATAGACCATATATGAAAGTCGTGGATTTTTTTCACACCGGGAATGCTCTGTAGAGAATCTATCAACTTTTTCACATCAATCTCCTTCGGAGCACTCTCGGTCAGTATTTCAATAGGCTCCTTAATAAAATGCAGAGTTTCTATCAGGATTAAAAATGCCACAAAAATACTTATGATGGGGTCAATCAAATAAAATCCGGTTAATCCCATCAAAATACCACCTGCAACTACTCCTGTGCTTGAAAGTGTATCTCCAAGGACATGAAGATAAGCGCCCTTTATGTTCAGGTTTTCCTTTTTACCTTTATAGAGAATCAATCCCACTATAATGTTCACCATAAGTCCCAAAAAAGCAATAGGTATCATAATATCAGTTAATACTTTTTGTGAATTGAGAATCCTTCCGTATGCCCTGCTGAGCATGAAAAAACTTATTCCAAGAAGCATTAAACCATTGAAAAGAGCGGAAATTATTTCAAACCTGTGGTATCCAAAAGTCTTCATGAGATTCCTCTTTCTTCCAGCAAGTTTTGTTGCAAAATAAGCTATTCCTATTGCTGAAACATCAAGGAGCATATGGAATGAATCGGTTATCAATGCGAGGCTTTTTGATATATATCCCCCAATAAGCTCCACGAAAAAGAAAAATAAGGTAATAAAAAATGCATATCTTAAAATTTTTCGTGCCCTCTCTTCCATTAGAATATTTTCTTTCACCTTATCCCTTTATTCAAGTCCATCTGGAAATTAAAATGTGCTTGAAATATGAAAATTAGAATGTTAATATATGTAAAATGAGGAAAAGGTTATCACAAAAAAGTGGAAGGAGGTTCAGATG
>JBBIVP010000055.1:0-11101 GCA_037439705.1 bacterium | reverse complement strand
TGGAAAACTTTGACTGGACAGCGCTTACACGAAAACCATATTATGTGCCCGAGAACAAAAGTCTCATCTCCCTTTTCAGGGAATTCAGGCTGAAGAACATAAATTTTGCAATGGTTGTTGACGAATACGGTAATACTACAGGAGCGGTCACAGCTCGTGACCTTTTGAGAGGTTTTCTTATAGGTGCAAAGATACAGGAACCTCCAATTAAAAAAATTGAAGACAGAAAGTTCATAGTGGATGCAATGATGCCCTTTGATGAATTTGTTGAAGAGCTTTCCCTCCCTCCTCAGGATGGTTTCTGGACGACAGCAGGAAGTTATTTCATAGAAAAACTCGGAAGGATTCCACAAAAGGGAGACGAAATAGAAGTTGGAAAAATAAAAATGAAAGCACTGGAAGTGGAAGAGAGAAGTTTGAAACTTCTGGAGGTAGAGATAGTTGGAGAATAGTTTTTACATAATTCTTGCCCTATTTTTCATTACCTTAGAGGGATTTTTTTCTTCTACTGAAATGAGCTTCATCTCCACACCAAAATACAGCCTGAAAAACCTTTCTAACATCTCAATCCCCGAAAGGATTCTTACTACAACCCTCATAGGAACAAATCTCTTCATGAACCTTTCAGCCATCTTCTTTTCCACATTCTTCATAAAACTCGGAGCACCGATACCTGATATTCTCGCTGGAATTTTCCTCGTTCCTCTCATATTTTTCTTTGGAGAAGTGGGTCCGAAATTTCTTGGAAAGGGAAAGGCAAAAACTTTAACCCCTATCGTTCTTCCGGTTATATGGACAATTTCGTATGCGTTTTATCCCATCGCCTTTGCGGTATCTAAATTGAGAAATTTTTTTGAAAGGGTTTTTGACCTGAAGGATTTGAAGACACCTCACACGAGGGAAGAGATGGCAAGCCTCATAGAAACATCCAGATTCTTCAAACTAAATCCATTTGAGAAGGAAGGACTCAAGACAATAATGGAAATAAAAACAGAAAGGGTTGAGGATGTGATGATTCCAATATCTAAGGTGGCACTGATAGAAAAAAGCAGAATTGATGAGGGAATTGTTGAACTCTTCAAAAAATTCGGTTATACAAGATATCCAGTTTATGAGGGAAGGATTGACAACATAATAGGAATAATAAGTATATACGATTATTTGAGAAAAGATGATGGTGTTCCAGGCATAAGTGTGATGAAGCGTCCTCTTTACATTCCGGAGAACGCACCTCTCATGAGCATCCTGAGCCTTTATGCAAAAAAAAGGGAGGAAATGATGGTTGCGGTTGATGAATTCGGTGGATGCACAGGAATAATCACCCTTAAGGACTTCTGGAGTGAACTCATTGGAGGTTTAGGAGATGAGCATGTAAAGGAAGAAGTATGGGTTGAAGTTCATGAAAAAAATAGATTTATAATAAGAGGGGATGTAAGAATAGATAAACTTAACGAGGAATTCGGGCTTGATATAGAAGAGGGTGAATGGACAACAGTTTCTGGTTTTATAATGGGAATGCTTGGAAGGATACCTGCAAAAGGCGAAATTTTCCATTATAAGGGCTTAAAAATAAAAATCCTTGAGGAAGATGGAAGGTGCATAAAAAAGGTGGAGGTTATAAAAAATTAAAATTTATACATTTGCTTGACATTTTATTTTTTTATCTGTAAATTTTTAAAAAAGGAGGTGAATTATGAAAAAGTTTCTGTGCGGGGTGGTCGGAATGCTGATGATGGCGGGAACATCTTTTGCTGAACCCAAGCAAGTGCCACCGGGACAAGTAAAGAAGGTATTAAAGAAAGGTGATTATGAACTCGTTGAAAATGCTTTCCAGTTGAATGGTGGATTTGGAGTATCTCTTATTGAACCTGCTGGATTAGTAATCCCTGACCTTTATGCTGAGTATTATATTATCAAAGGATTATCTTTTGGATTTAACTTCGTAGCTATACCCGTAATGGAACACGATTTGTGGGGAATTGCTATTGATTTTGTGAACATAAAATACACATTCATTCCAAACACATTTTCGAGGCTTCAGCCCTATTTAAGAATGGGATGGGGAATAACAATCGGTGGAAATGGGAATACAAATGTTGATTTTGACTGGGTGTGGGGAAGCGGTCTTACATACTGGATTACTGGTAACATTGGGGTTGGAACGGATATGACATCACACCTCACCCCGAGTGGCACCATCTTCACATGGACATATGGAATAAGGTGGAAGATAGGGTTTTAGGATAAACTGCAATGGAGTAATTTTTACCGCTCAACTTCCTTCCCTATATCCTCCACCTGAGAAAGAATTTTGATGCCAAGGGATTGAGCATATTTTTCAACCCCTGGATATGGATAAACAGTAACTATAATTTTCTCATCAACCTTTTTCCCCTCTGATTTCTCATAAAATGCCACAGACCTTATAAATGTGTCAACCTCTCCTGCTGTCAGAGATGATTTAACCTCAATAGCGTAGGTTTTGCCATCCTTTATGAGAATGTCCACCTCCGCATCCCTGGGGCTTAAAAATACTTCTCCATTTTTATCATACTTTTTCCACTTCATCACGGTAAAACCCATATCAGAAAGAATCTCCTCAAAACCCTTCCTCAATGTGTCTTCAGCCATAACCCCCCACCTTGAGCCAAGGCGGTCTATTTTTGAGGAGAGGGTTTTAACTGTCTCTTTAAACCTCTCATCCATTTCTTTTAGTAGAGCGATGAACCTCTCGTCCATTGCTTTAAACCTCTCATCCATCTGCTTTTGCATAGCCTCAAACCTTTCGTCCATCTGCTTCTGCATAGCCTCAAATCTCTCATCCATCTGCTTCTGAATGTTGGCAAACCTTTCATCCATCTGCTTCTGAATGTTGGCAAACCTTTCATCCATCTGCTTCTGCATCGCCTCGAACCTCTCATCTATCTGCTTCTGCATCGCTATAAACCTTTCATCCATATCCTTTCTTATCTGTTTAAGTTCCTCAAACACCACCTCAAACCTTCTATCTATTGCTTCAAACCTTCTATCTACCGCCTCAAACCTCCTGTTCATATCTATACGAAGGTTCTTTATCTCCTCAAGAACAACCTTTATCTCTTCCTTGGTTACAAATATGTCCTCCAACATCTCCTTTAACCTTTTCTTTAAAGAAGGATTCTTCTTCAATATGGATGGAAGTCTCTCCTCAACTATACGAATTATATCCTCATCTGAAAGGACAGTGTACTTCTCTGAAGATTCCCTCACACCATTGATTTTCTTACCCTTCTTCATAAATACATTTTAACATTTTTCCGTCATTAAATTCAAATAATTTTTTGAGTAATACACAGGAGAGGGCACAACAAAAAAGAAAACTCAGATACTCTTTTCCGAAAACACCCGAAATGCGGTAGAAGGATTTATGGCAACAAGTCACTTATTTCAATTCCGATAGCACCCTTTGAAAGCATTTCCTCTATTGCTCTCTCGCTATCTCCCTTATTTACATCCACACCCTTTGAACCATCAAGAAGTAAAAAAACAATATATCCGAATTTTAGGGCATCAAGGACGGTATTTTTTACACAATAATCCGTTGCAAGTCCACCGATGAAGAGTCTCCTTCTCTTCAGCCTCTTAAGGTGATTCTTCAATTTTGTTCCCTCAAACCCTGAGTAAGCTTCCTTGAATCTACTTACCGCCTTGGAAATTATCTTTACTCTTTCAGGAAGTTTCAGGTCAGGATGGAATTCTGCGCCCGGAGTATTTTTTATGCAATGAGGTGGCCACTGTCCGCCGTACTCCTTAAAAGAAGAATGATTTGAAGGATGCCAGTCCCTTGTTGCAAAAACCGGAAGACCCCTTGAAGAAAAAATCTCAATGTATCTGTTAAGAACAGGAACGACCTTATCTCCATCAGGAACTGGAAGTGCTCCTCCGGGACAGAAATCTTTTTGGACATCAACAATAATTAGTGCATCCTTTTCGTTCAGTTTTACTTTCATTTCACCTCCTCCATAAGAATTACTCCATGAGATGGAATTTTTAAATTTTCACTTCCTTTTTTTCCAGTGAATACATCTGTAAACTTTTCAGGTTCTATTCCAAAAATCTCTCGGGATGGAACCTTCATTTCCTTCTCCTCTTCTGTCCAGTTAAAAACCGCGATATACCTTCCTTCTGGGCCGGAAAAATACCAGAGCGAAGGAAGCATATCAGATGAAGAATAAATTCCTATTACTGGTGATGGAAACCGAACAAACTGCCTTATCAGATTGAACTCATCAGAAAAAAATTTTCTCTGCGGTTCAACTGGAAATATGGAAAAATTTTCAAGTTTTTTGAGCAGTTCAATTTTTTCCCTTTCTAAGGACGGAAGGTCGTCTCCGAGGGCAAAAATTCCTCCGGATATGAGAATTCCAGTAATAAATGCCTTTGCCTCTTCAATGGTCATATCCCTCATTAATAATGTGTCAGGGTCAAATCTGAAAAGTCCTGACATCGGAAGCCTCAAAAAGAGGTTTCTTAACTCGTTATAAACAAATCTCCATGTATAAGGAACTCCATCAAATGCAATGTCTCCTCCAATCCTTGCTCCATGAACAAGCCCTGCTATGGGAAGTATGGGAGCACCGCAGGCAAGAATATAGGCATTCTTCTCTTCAGCAAGTTTTCTTATTCCATCCATTACCCCTCTGAATGCCTGAAGGGTGCTGATGCTCTTGTTAAACCTTTCACCTTCAATCAATCCTGCAAACAGAAAATCAAGTTTTAAATACCTGTAGTTTTCATCAAGAAGTCTTTTAATCGTGTTGAGGAGCCATTCCACAGCGGAGGGATGTGTCAGGTCAAGAATGTGAAGTTTCTTTCCACCGGGAGGAAACCTGTAGGTTTCATAGAACCATGATGGATGCGCCTTGAAGACCTGAGTTTCTTCCTCTGCAAGAAATGGAGCAAGCCATATTCCGGGAATGAAACCCTCAGAAGTAACCGCTGAAGCAAATTCTTTCGTTGATGCTCCAAATAATGGATTCCCCTCTTCCCAGTCTCCCCACCTCCTTTCCCATCCATCGTCAATCTGTATGTTGTTTATCCTTAAACCGTGCAGTTCATTTTTTATGAAGGAGATATTGCGAAGGACATCTTCAAATTTTATCCTATTGAAAAATGTGTTCCAGGAATTCCACCCGATTGGGTTGAAGGGTTCCTTCAATGGAGGATAAAAAACTCTTACCTCTTCCACATATTTTTCTAATCCATGAAAAAGGTCACTGTCAAACGAAAAATAAAGAACTTCGGAAAAGGTTTTGCCATCCATTTTCTCCTTTATGTTTCCATTTAAAACCGCCACCTCCGCTCCTTCTTTCTTTGAGGAAATGTGAAAACGGGTCTTAAATCTCTCAAATGTAACTGCTCCTGAAACAAAAGAAATCTCACCTTTTCTTAAACCTGTCCACCACCAGCTCAGTTCTGGATTTGAAAGTATAAGGTCATACCACTCATCAAAATTCTTCATCTCTTCAACATTAAGGTCTCCATTTTTGATGGAAGTAATGTATGATGGAGACCACGATTGCATTCCGTTTATTAAAACATCCGATTTTTCCCATCCGGGAAGGAAAAAGGAAAACAGAAAATACACAAACCCTGTTCCCTCCTCCGGCTCAAAAGAAGCCTTGAAAAATACCTTCTCCCTTTCAACAACATGAAACTCTGCTTCCTGAATTCCGGTGTCTGCATTCCCTGATATTCTTAAAACCTCGCCCTCTCCAAAACTTTCATCTTCACCCTGAGAAATGAGTTTGAAACTTTTTAATTCACTAAATCCCTTATCAGTCATAACTCCGATGGATTTAATATAAATTTCATTTCCTTTAAGAATTATTCTCATCCCTTTCTCGTCAATTTTAAAGACCTCTGAACCACCAGCACATCCAATAAGAAAAATTGCACTAACATTCATAAAAAGTTTTTTCGTTATTTTTAGCATAAATGAATTAATCGGGGCGAGCCGATTTGAACGGCCGACCTCTCGGTCCCAAACCGAGCGCGCTCCCAGCTGCGCTACGCCCCGTGTTATTCCATTATACAAAAAAATTCCTGAAAAGCAAACAGCCGCATTTAAAATTTATTTGTGAAACGCCGAACGCTTGCAAAAATTTTTTTGATTTATAAAATTCTCCTATGTATCTTTTTCCACTTATAATAATAATTCTTCTTGTCCTCTTTCTTCCCTTCTTCATAAAAAAGATAGAAGAAAACCTTGAGATCTTTCTTTTCTTCATGGGTCTTCTCTCCCTTCTTTCATCGTTTTATTTCAAAAAAATAGAGGTTTCGCATCATACCTTTCTGAAAGCAATGGAGGAACCTTTAAAGATAACCCTCGCAGTTTTAATATCAGGATGGCTCTTCAGGAAATACAGAGAGAAAATCACCGGTTTTTTGGTTAACTTTGAGGAAAAAATTGGTCCAAGGCTCTTTGCCACACTTCTTGTAGCGGGTCTCGGGCTTCTTTCAAGCATCATCAGTGCTATAATAGCATCCATCATCCTCGTAGAAGTAATAAGTGCGTTGAAACTTCACAGGGATTTTGAAAGGAAATTGACGGTTATAGCGTGCTACAGTATAGGTCTCGGTGCAGCATTGACTCCTGTTGGGGAACCGCTTTCAACAATTGCAGTTTCAAAACTGAGAGGAGAGCCATATCATGCGGATTTCTTCTTCCTTTTAAGGCATCTTGGAATATACATAGTTCCTGGAATTCTTGCCATCTCGGTATATGCGGGATTTATCCACGCTTCAGCAGCGAGGATTCTCACACTGAAAGAGAAGTATCAGGAAGAGTTAAAGGACATCATAATAAGGGCAATAAAGGTTTATGTGTTCATTATGGGATTGGTTTTTCTGGCTGAGGGATTCAAACCGGTTGTTGACGAGTACATATCAAAGGTTTCAGCACCTGTCCTTTACTGGGTAAACCTCATATCTGCTATTCTTGATAACGCAACACTTACTGCTGCGGAGATATCTCCGTATATGAAAATAATTCAGATAAAGGCATTGCTCATGGGGCTAATAGTTTCAGGAGGTTTACTCATTCCTGGAAACATACCGAACATTATATCCGCTGGAAAGTTGGGAATAAAAAGCAGGAAGTGGGCTAAGGATGCATTTGGAATTGGAGCTATTTTATTAATAGCATATTTTATAGTCTTGTTCTTGGTGTGAAAGAGGCAATTCTTTATGAAAAAAGGGGAGATAAAATTCTGTGTCTTACCTGTGAGAGAGTCTGTTTGATCCCTGAAGGAAAAAGAGGTTTTTGTTCTACAAGAATGGTTAAGGATGGGAAGCTCTGGACACTTGTATATGGAGAAATTTCTTCAATAAGTCTGAATCCCATTGAGAAAAAGCCCCTTTTTCATTTCTATCCTGGAAGTTTCGCCATTACCATTGGAACATGGTCGTGTAACTTCACCTGTCCGTGGTGTCAGAACTATGAGATAAGCAAATTTCCTGAATTCATAGGAAGGGGAGAAAAGTATTCTTCAACAGAATTGATAGAGATGATGAGGACACTAAGGAACTGTAAAGGGACAAGCATTTCCTTCAACGAGCCTACTCTTCTCTTTGAATTTTCCCTGGAACTCTTTGAGAAAACCAAAAAATATGGATATTACAACACCTATGTGACAAACGGATATATGACGCTCAATGCATTGAGAATGCTTCGTTCAGCAGGGCTTGATGCGATGAACATTGACATAAAGGGAAGCGATTGGGTTTTAAAAAAATTTTGCGGAGCAGATGGAAAAAAGGTGTGGAGGAATGCGGTGGAGGCAAAAAAATTGGGGATATGGATTGAACTTACGACCCTCCTTATTCCAGGGGTTAACAATTCCAGAAAAGATATAAAGGAGATTGCAGATAGAATAAGAAATGAATTAGGTGAAGATGTGCCATGGCATATAACAAGATTCTACCCTGCATTTGAATTCGGGAATGTTCCTCCAACTCCTGTTGAAGAGATTGAAAGGGCTTATGAAACGGGTAAAGAGAGCGGATTGAAATTCATCTATGTTGGGAACATTCCGGGTCACATATATGAATCCACATATTGTCCGGGATGTGGTGAAGTATTGATAAAAAGGTACGGGTTTCAAATTCTGGAGAATTTACTGAAAACCTCAAATCGTTGTCCCTTCTGCGGTTATGAAATTCCTATGGGAAAAAAGTTATGAGGAGGACTTTTTTGCTTTAAAAATTATGATGTTGTGTTCATCTTGAGGCTTTCTGTAAATGTGTTTGACAAAAAGAGGGGTAAGTTTAAAATGGGTTGAAAGCGTGAAAAGCTCCTTGAATCTTTTCATCGGATATACGACATAAAGAAGTCCATTTTTTCTTAACAAATACCTTGCGCAATGAAGCAGGTCCGGAAGGGAAAGAAAATCTTCATATCTTCCTATTGTCCTTTCTATTGAACTGCTTATTCTTCCTGTTCCCCTTCTTATGTACGGTGGATTGGAAACCGCTATATCAAAGGATTCGGGAGGAAGGAATTTTTCTATTCTTCTTGCATCTCCTTGTATAACCTCAACGATATCATCAACTGAGTTTATAATAACATTTCTCTGAGCACAATTAGCAAGTCTCTCCTGTATTTCAATGCATACAATCCTTTTCGCCTTTCTCCTCAAAGCAATCTGAATTGCTATTATTCCGCTACCACTTCCTATATCTATGATTTCATCTCCCTCCTTTTCCTCAACAAAATTGGCAAGAATAACTGAATCCTCATTAAACCTGTATCCCTTTTTTGGCTGAATCATCTTCAGTTTTTTGTCCTCAAGGACATCAATGGTTTCGTTTTCTTCAAAATATATAAGTTTCATAGATTTTTAAAGAAATTTAACGCCACCTCCTTTATACCCTGAGCGTCAATTTTATAAATTCTTTTAAGAATTTCAATTGAACCGTGCGGAATAAACCCATCCGGAATTCCAAGAATAAAAACTGGAATGAGTATTCCCTTCTCCACCATTGATTTCAGAAATCCTGAGCCAAATCCTCCCTCAACGACATTTTCTTCAACTGTTAAAACAGCCCTGAATTCCTTTATTCTATCAAAAAATTCCTCGTCCATCGGTTTTACAAAAAGGGCATTTACAACTGTTGAACCAATTCCTTCCTCTTTAAGGATGATTCCTGCCTTCAAAGCATCCTTCACACACCTTCCCGTTGCTATTATGAGAAGGTCTTTCCCACCTTCATATAATGTTTTCCATTTTCCAATCGGTAAAGCCATTGGTTCCCTTTCAGGCTCTTTCTCCACATATCCCCTCGGATATCTTATTGCAACATGACCCTCGCAGAATTTCAATGCAGTGAAAAGCATATCAGCGAGTTCATCACCATCGGATGGAGCCATTATTTTCATTTTTGGAATTGTTCTCAAATATGAAAGGTCAAAGAGGCCGTGGTGGGTTGGACCGTCTTCACCGACAATTCCCGCTCTGTCTATTGCAAAAACCACATGAAGGTTCTGAAGGGCTACATCGTGGATTATCTGGTCGTATGCCCTCTGAAGAAATGTGGAATAAATGGCAACAACCGGTTTAAGTCCCCTTGAAGCCATACCCGCGGCAAATGTCACAGCATGTGGTTCTGCTATTCCTACATCGTAAAATCTATCCGGGAATTTTTCTGAAAAAATTTCAAGCCCTGTTCCCTTTTTCATTGCTGCGGTTATCGCTACAATCCTTTCATCCTCTTCAGCAAGTTTCACAAGAACCTCTCCGAAGAGGGTTGAGAAGGATTTTCCCTTTTCAGGAATTTTTCCTGTTTCTTTGTCAAAAGGCGGGACACCGTGAAATATCTCCGGCTCTTTCTCTGCCGGTGGATACCCCTTTCCTTTTTTTGTAAGTATGTGGATGAGAACCGGTCTGTCCCATTGTTTCACATTTTTAAATATGGAAATCATGTGTTTTATGCTGTGTCCATTAATTGGACCTACATAATGAAAGCCAAGTCCTTCAAAGAGAATTCCGGGGGTGAATAGGGAAATCATTCCCTCTTCTATTTTCTTCACTATCTTTACGAGGGAACTGCCAATTACCGGAATTTTGCCGAGGAGTTTCTTTACAAATGTCCTGAAAGCGGTAAAACCGGGTCCAACCATCTTTTTGCCGAGAAAGGATGAAAGGGCGCCCACGGTTGGAGAGATGGAAAATTCGTTATCGTTAAGAATCACCACGATGTCCTTTCTTGCTCCACCTGCATAATTGAGGGCTTCAAAGGCAATTCCTGCTCCTATAGCACCATCCCCTATTACTGCAAATATTTTTCCGGGTTTTTTGTCCTTCCTTAAAGCCTCATGAATGCCGAGTGCCGCTGAAATGCTTGTACTGCTGTGCCCCGTTCCAAAAAAATCGTATTCGCTCTCATCGGGTCTCGGAAATCCGCTTATTCCCCCATATCTCCTTATGCTTTTGAACTCTTCTTTTCTTCCAGTAAGGATTTTGTAAGCATAACTTTGATGACCAACATCCCATATAACCTTGTCCTCAGGAAGGTCAAGCGCCGAGCAAAGGGCAATTGTGAGTTCAACCACGCCAAGGCTTGGAGCAAGATGTCCACCATTTTTTGATATTACATCAACGATAAAATCCCTCAATTCACTGGCGAGAAGATTCAGTTCATCCAATGAAAGGGATTTCAGGTCAGATGGAGAGTTTATACGCTCAAGAATCCTGTACTTATACTCCTTCATTTCTCAAAAACTCAATTATGGTGATGAGGGAATTTCTGTTCTTGAACCTGCTTATCAGTTCTTCTCCTTTTTTAAGAAATTCAAGAACCATTTCCTTTGAGCGTTCCATTCCGAATACCTCAATGAAGGATGGCTCATTTTCCCTTTTTTCTCCGGATAGGTGGTCTTTTATGTCATCTATAATCTGAAAAGCGAGTCCCAGAAGGATGCCGAATTTTCTCATTACTTCTTGCCGGCGGGTTCCTGCGCTTTTGCGCCCGCCTCGGTGTCGGGGCGCGGAGATGAGCATTCCGGTTGTCGGGGCGGGAAGTGTGTCTCCGGATGATGTCAAGAGTCCTGATAGTATGTACG
>JBBIVP010000054.1:0-11151 GCA_037439705.1 bacterium | reverse complement strand
ATAGCACTTATTATTTTCATCCTGTCTTTTTCTCCATCACCTTTTAAATTCTAAAATGGATATTATAGATGCAAGACTACTTTTAAAGGCACTGGTAAGAAGCAGAAGCCTTTTGAGACATTCTTTGATGATGGGTTACATAATGCGGGAAATAGCATTACTTCTTGATGAAGAACCTGATGAGTGGGAAATATGCGGAATGCTTCATGATATAGACCTTCCGCAGGCTGTATTGAATTATGAATATCACGGGATTATATCCTCTGAGATTTTGAGGAACGAAGGGGTAAACGAAAGAATAATCAATGCCATAACCCATCATGAGAGAGAAAAGGAAAGAGAGGAACCCATGGAAATTGTCCTCTACCTCCTTGAAAAAGTCCTGAAAATTTCACCGGACATTCAATCCCTTCAAAATTTCCTCCGTTCAGTAGGTAAAAAGTTTCTGGAACAACTGGATGTGGAGGAGGAAGATTTTGTTGAAGCGGTAAGAAGGGGAATGAATTTGTTTTTAGAAGATTACAAAGAAGGAGGTATGGAAGATGAAGTTTGAGTTGTTTGAGTATGTGGATTTTGATATTGAGGATGTTTACAAAACTTACATGGATAGACTTCCGGACCTTGTTAGATTTATCCCGAATGTGAAGAAAATTGTTGTGGAGAAGAAGGAGAAAAAAGGGAAAAAGACATATTTTGTTAACAGATGGTATGGAAAATATACTGTTCCGAAAATTGTTCAGCCCTATCTAAAAGCGGAGGAGATAACCTGGATTGACAGGGCGGTATGGGATGATTCAAATTACACTGTGGAATGGGAGTTTGAGCCAGTTTTTTTCAAAGAATATGTAAAGGCAAGCGGTGTGAACAGGTTTGTGGATGAGGGCGGAAAGACAAAGATAATTCTGAGCGGAGAATTTAACCTTGACCTTTCAAATTATCCATCCATTCCGAAGTTATTAAGAAGGATAGTTGTTCCACAGATTGAGAAATTTATTTTTGCCCTTATAAAGCCAAATCTGGTAAAGGTCTGCAGGGGAGTTGAAAAGCTTTTGAAAGAAGAAAAGGGGGAGTGAGGAGCAATGCAAAATTCTTTCTGATTCCTAACTCCCAATTTCATTTGAAGCGACAGTAAACTACTTTCCATTCAAACAAACATCCCCTCAAGTATTCCTGAATATATATTTGCAATTGCGTGAAAGAGAAATGGTAAGGTGATGTTCTGAGTTTTTTCTTTCATCAGACCAAAAAGAAGTGAAGGGAAAAATACCGCAAGACGAAAGGGATGGGGAATTATGATGTAATGTCCGATGGCGAATAAAAAACTTGTTAAAAAAATTGATGGTCCAAATTGAATTCCAAATAGTTTCCATTTTTTCCCAAAATCCCTGTTGAACAATTCCTGAACAAATCCTCTGTAAAAGGTTTCCTCGGGAAGTCCGGCGATGAATATATGAAATAAAATCATTGATATTAAATTTCCTGGTGAATCGCCTGGAAAGTGGAGAAGAAATTTTTTCCCGAGGATCATGGAATGAAAGATGTAAAATCCAATTGTATAAAGAGGAAATATGGCAAGGGATATATAGACGGAGAAAATTATGTTACTTTTTAAATTCTTTATTTTTATTATCTCAATCAATTTCTTGTCCCTTTTTCTTGATGAATAAATTGTGGGAATGTAAAGGAACATCACTGCTGCAAAAACTGGAAGTAGCTCTCTGAGAATGGAAATTCCGGATAGGTCTAAAAATTTAAGAAATCCGGTTGTTATTGCAAAAAAAATTATGGCATTTATGGAATTCATTTTTCTTCGGATTCCACCATCTTTTTGAGTTCATATAGTTTGTTTATAGCCTCCATCGGAGTGATCACTGCTATGTTTATTGACTTGAGCGCTTCTCTGAGAGGGTCAAATGTAGGACCAAAGAGGGAAATCTGGGGTTCCTGTCTTTTAAATGGAAGTTTTCCCTCTATTTCCATTGATTCAAATTTTACAAGGATTTCTTTTGCCCTTTTGATTACCTCCGCAGGAAGTCCTGCTATATTTGCCACTTCTATTCCATAACTTACACTTGATGCTCCCCTTGCCACCTTTCTCAGAAAAATTACCTGCCCGTTCCATTCTTTCACAAGGAACTGGAAGTTCTTAACCTGAGGATATTCCTTTTCAAGTTCTGTCAGTTCGTGATAATGTGTGGCAAAGAGCGTCCTTGCTTTAATCTTTTTTAAGATGTATTCGCATACCGCCCACGCTATACTTATTCCGTCAAATGTGCTTGTTCCCCTTCCAACTTCGTCAAGAATTATGAGACTCCTTTCAGTGGCATTGTGAAGAATGTTCGCTGTTTCATTCATTTCAACAAGGAATGTACTTCTACCCCTCGTTATGTCATCCGCAGCACCTATTCTTGTGAATATTCTGTCAACAATCCCTATTCTTGCATAACTTGCTGGCACGAATGAGCCCATCTGAGCCATTATGACTGTTATGGCAACCTGCCTGAGGTAGGTAGATTTTCCTGCCATATTTGGTCCCGTGATTATCAGAAGCATGTTCTGATCCCTGTCAAGGTATATGTCATTTGGCACAAATTCTCCCTTCATTTCTGCTTCCACTACAGGATGTCTTCCATCCTTTATTTCAATAATATCTCCATTATTTAGTTCAGGCTTTACATATTTGTATTTATGGGCAACCTCTGCAAGGGAAAACAGGCAGTCAATGACTGCGATTTCCTGTGAAAGTTCTTTTATCGCCGGAACATATCTCATAAGGGTTTCAAGGAGTTCGTTGAAGATTTTTGTTTCTATTTCTTTGACCTTTTCCTCTGCAGAAAGAATCTGTTCCTCAAATGTCTTCAGTTTTTCGTTCACAAACCTTTCAGCATTTACGAGGGTCTGTTTTCTTATATAATCCTTTGGAACAAGATGAAGGTGTGGTTTGGTTACTTCAATGTAATATCCGAAAACCTTGTTATAACCGATTTTCAATGATGGGATGCCCGTTTTCATTCTTTCTTCCCTTTCCATCTGGGCAATAGCAGTTTTTGTGTCTTTAAGAAGTTTTCTAAAATAATCAAGTTCTTCTGATATTCCTTCCCCAATCACATCTCCCTCTCCAATTGAATTGGAAGGGGAGGGCTTTATGTATTTCTTTATTGTTTCACTGAATTCTTCAAAAGCGGATAATGCGTCCAGTCTCGGAAGATAGAGCAGATTGTAATTTTCAATTATTTCTTTAAGGTTTCTGGTTATTTCATTCGCTTTTACAAGTCCCTCCAGTTCCTGCGGGGTTATGAGTTTCATTGAAATTCTTGAAACTATTCTTTCAATATCTCCAACTTTTTTCAGGACATCAGACATTTCCTTTAAAATTTTTTCGGAAATGAGGCTTTCAACCTGAGATAGCCTATTTTTTATTTCTTCCACATCTTTTAAGGGATATCTCAACCATTCCCTTAATTTCCTCGCTCCCATCGGAGTGTTTGTCCTGTCAAGGAGGTTTATTAAACTGCCTTTCTTTTCTCCACCTGCTGATGAGAAAATTTCAAGACCTCTCAGCGTTTCCGCATCAAGTATCATAAATTCTCCTGAAAGGTGAGGTTTGATTGCTGAGATGTGCCCTATGTTCTCTCCCTGGGTCTTTTTTACATATTCAAGAAGTAACCATGCTGAAGAGAGCCCTTCCCTGAGATTTTCTATTCCAAATCCGTGAAGGGATTTCACCTTGAAAAATTCTTCTATAAGTTTTTTTGCAAGGGGCGGAGATGGGGCCGGTGCATCTGATAAAGTCCATGTGCATTCAATTTGATTTTTTAAAATCTCCTTTATTTCGTTTGAATCCACAAGAATTTCTCGGGGTGAGATGTTTTTCATAATGTTTAAAAACGATTCAAAATTGTCGGCTTCGCCTGCTCTCATCTCTCCTGTGGTTATGTCAAGGTAAGAGAATCCCCACTTTTCATTTATTTTAACCACTGCTGAAATGTAGGTATTTTCTGTGGTTTCTACAAAATCTATTTCAACAGGAAGTCCGGGTGTCAGAACCCTTATCACTTCCCTTTTCACAATTCCCTTTGCAAGTTTCGGGTCTTCAACCTGCTCACATATTGCGACTTTGAATCCATTTTTCAGGAGTTTTTCTATGTAGGGTTTTGCTGAATGATATGGGACTCCACATAGGGGAATCTGGTTTTCGCTTCTTCTGTCTCTTGTGGTCAGAACTATTCCAAGAATTTTAGATGCAGTTATTGCATCCTCAAAAAACATTTCATAGAAATCGCCCATTCTGAAGAAGAGAATACAGTCTTTGTATCGGGATTTTATTTCAAGATACTGTTTCATCGCGGGAGTAAAGTCTGATATGTCCTCAAAGAGTTTTTTCTGGTTCTCCTTTGACATGCGGATATTATATTTTAAAAAATAGAAAAAGTGAAGACTTGCTAAATATGAGTTTGGACATGAGTTTTCTGGAAAAGTTAAGATATGCGCGTCATTAAGGAGTGAGAGGGCGTGTCAAATCGTTTACGGAGAAGAGATTTTTAAGTTTGGCATCTATCTTTCTTTGAGTTCAGCGGGATTTAAAAAATCTTCTCTATATCGTCATTCATCCCAATCTCCTATCTTTTTCTTCAGAGATGGGTTACATTTTTAAATGATTTAATGGGAAAGATTGAATACCTAAGAAAAATTGGCTAAAAGTTGGGGAACTTAATTACAAAATTCCTTCTTGTTTCAAGACATGAGCTATTTTTGGGTCTTCCTTTGCAAGTGTTTTTAATACCCGTTCCATCTTTTCTTCTTTTTCCTCAAGTTCCTTGGTTTTTTTGATGGAAGGAACTTCTCTTCCATAAACGATACCCGCCAGAACCATTAACATTCCAACACCTATGATTATTTTTTTGCCAATCATTCTCCAGAAATTCCTTTTTTAAAATTATATCCCATAACACATTACATTTTCAAGTTTTTATGCACAGGTTATATTTGCGATATTTTACAATTTTTAACGAAATAATTTGGATGACCTTTTTGACCCGAGGAATTTGTCACCAAAAATTAAAGAAAATTTCAAAAATTCAAGACTTGACACCAAGTTAAGCTCACAAGAGGATGGGTCACAATTCCTTTCTTTTTAAACTGGTGGGATAAAAGGAGTAAAATTTTGCCATTTTTGATGATTAAGATGGAAAAGAAACAATTCGTTTTTGAATTATGACACAGCGTTTTACCTTTTTCAGAAACCATACAAAAATTTTGCCGTCTTTCCTCATAATTAAATCTATTTGAAATATATGTCATTATGTATACCTCCTTCTTTTATTTTCATAGGCATAATCAAGCTGATCTGCCCAGTATTCTATATCTTTAGATAGTCCTTTTAGGAATCAAGAGAATTGAGACTTTTTAAAAATTTGTCATTTTTCTAATTTTTCTTAACATTTCGTTTTCTAAAAATAGAACATTTTATCCTTTCGCCTGCTCGTCACTTTCACCAGCATTTTTTACCTCACATACAATAAGTTCCTTTTAAACCAATAAATGCTTGCTAAATTGGTGGTAATTTATAAAATAGAGAAAATTTAAAGGGATTTAGAAGGGATGATAGACATAAAAATTTTGAGAAGGTCTCCCGAAGCTATAGTGGAGATGTTGAGAAAGAGAAATATGGATTTTCCAGTTCAGGATGTGATTGAACTGGACAAGAAGATGAGAAACATAAAAACAGAACTTGATAGATTGAGGGGTGAACTCAATACTGCTTCAAAAAGGATAGGAATTAAGAAGGCAAAAGGAGAAAATGTGGATGAGGAGTTGAAGATACTTAAAGAATTATCTGACAGGGTTTCAGTTCTTGAAGATGAGTTCAGGGCGGTTGAAGGAGAATTGAACTGTTTACTTCTAAAAATTCCAAACATTCCGCATGAGAGCGTTCCGGCGGGAAAATCTTCGGAGGATAATGTTGAGGTAAAGAGATGGGGCTCTCCTCCGGAATTTGATTTTGACCCCCTTCCCCACTGGGAGATAGGAAAGAAAATCGGCATTTTAGATTTTGAGAGGGGAGCAAAGATATCTGGTTCAGGGTTTACGCTTTATACAGGGCTCGGTGCCAGACTTGAATTTGCCCTGATTTCTTTCATGCTTGATTTACATACAAAGGAACACGGTTATAAGGAGGTTTTGACTCCGTTTATGGTAAATGAAAAAAGCATGATTACAACAGGTCAACTTCCAAAATTCAAGGAGGATATGTACAAAATAGAGGGAGAGGATATGTATCTGATACCCACTGCTGAAGTTCCTGTGACAAACATACACAGGGATGAAATTCTGCCCGAGGAATCTCTTCCAATAAAATATGTTGCCTACTCGCCCTGTTTCAGACTTGAGGCAGGTTCGTACGGGCAGGATGTCCGTGGTATTATAAGACAGCATCAGTTCAACAAGGTTGAACTTGTGAAGTTTTCACATCCTGAGACATCTTATGATGAACTTGAAAGCCTTCTTGAGGACGCAGAGTATGTTTTGAAAAAACTCGGGCTTCATTACAGGGTTGTAGTTCTGTGTACAGGAGACCTTGGATTTTCTTCAGCAAAAACATACGATATAGAGGTATGGCTTCCATCTCAAAAGACTTACAAAGAAATTTCTTCTGTCAGCAACTTTGAGGATTTTCAGGCAAGGAGGGGAAATATAAGGTTCAGGGATAGCACTGGAAGGGTCAGGTATCTTCATACTCTGAATGGTTCTGGACTGGCCGTGGGAAGGACGGTAGCAGCAATTCTTGAAAACTATCAGCAGAAGGATGGTAGTGTTAGAATTCCCGATGTTTTAGTGCCTTATATGCACGGAATAAAGGAAATAAAGGGGTGAAAAAATGGAATGCAACATAAAGGAAAACCTTGAATTCTGTACCTGCACCTATGAGCCCTGTCCCAGGAAGGGCAAATGTTGTGAATGTTTAAGATATCACTGGGAGATGAAACAACTTCCAGGGTGTCTATTTCCACCTGAGGCAGAAAAGACTTATAATCGCTCCCTTTCCTATTTCATAAAGGTCCATTCCAAGAAATAAACTTAAATTTCCAGAGGTTCCTTTGAAAGGATTTTAATCTCCTTTCCATCCATCCATTGAAAGCGAAGTTTTCTCAGGTGGATATAAAGCCTTTCTGCGGGTGGACCGCCGTAAAGCGTATCTCCTATTACAGGGTGATTTATATAACTCATGTGGACTCTTATCTGATGAGTGACTCCTGTTTTTATAACCACGCATAGATGGGTGTGGTCAGGACAATACTTTTCCGGTTTGTAAATTGTAATTGCTGGATAAGCCTTTCCCCTGTAAATTGTGTTTTCTTCTACAACTATCATCTTTTTTTTGTTTTTTGGATGATGGGCGAGAGGAAGAGTTATTTTTCCATTCTTTTCTATTCTTCCTGATACCAGAACTTCAAATTCCTTCAGTATCTTCCTTTCTTGAAAAAGGGTTCTCAGGTAGGAAAAGGCTTTTCTGTTCTTTGCAGATAGAATAATTCCAGAAGCCATTGTATCAAGTCTGTTGAGTATCCCACATGACCTCTTTGTCAACCCGAATTCAGCAGTTTCTGGAAATTTTGTTTTAATGAAATTGGCTACTGTCTCCTTTTCGCCCGGCTTTACAGGTTCCACCGGAATTCCGGCGGGTTTTTTGATTGCAATAATGTCCTCGTTTTCAAAAATTACGGGGAGGTCAATTTCAAAATCTGGAGGCACTTCTTCTATTGGGTGTTCTTTTACGAAAATTTCATCTCCGTGTTGAAGAATTTCTCCCTTTTTTGAGGGTTTTCCGTTGACCAGAACCATCCCGTTTTTTATAAGGAAAACTGCCCTTCTTCTTGAGAGGTTCAATTTCTCACACAGAAAGACATCCAATCTTCCCCTTTTGTCTGCTACAAACTTCATGATGAATATTCGGTTTCCATTACAAAAATATCTCAATCAATTCAGAATTTCCAGTTATTTATGAAAAAGGTTGAGATTTTCTATTTCCTGTGTAATACTTTTCTTTAAGGAGAGGTGGCCGAGATAGGTCTAAGGCAGCCGCCTGCTAAGCGGTTGTCCCGTGATGAGCGGGACCGTGGGTTCGAATCCCACCCTCTCCGAAGGAATGGTTAAAGAATACTGTTCATTCCAGAAATACGGTTTAGATGAGAAAAATAAATAAAATAATGAGCTGATGAAAAGGCCGGAAGAAATTTTTGGAACCAGAGTTGATTTGCTAACCCCTGAAAGAATTAAGCCAAATGAAATAAGAAACAAATATCAGGAAAGGGATGATTGGATTCAGGAACAGGATTGCACATGCGTATTTTGGGATCAACCTGAGAATTATATGGGAGATTCTCAAAAAAGAACTTCCTCCTTTAAAAGGAAAAATAAAACACATATTTGAAATGGAGAAGAAATAACATGTTAGGGATATTCTTCCGGAGGTGAAAAATGGAGGTGAGAAAGTATTCAACTATTTTTTTTATTTTTATCTTTTTCCCCAGTATTTCTTATTCCCAGATAATTGGGCACTTTGGAAGGGTTGAAGGGGATGTGAAGATAAAAAGAAGAGGGGCGAGTGAATCCGGGAAAATTGTTGAGGGTTTAACAATAGGGGAGGGTGATGTGATAATTACTGGGAGGGATGGAAGGGTTGAGATGATTTTTGAAGGAGGATATTTCATAAAAATGGGGAATAATTCCCGCATCAAAATTTTTCATGCCATTTCAACGCCAAAGGGAGAATTTTTAAGCAGGGTTATAATGGATGAAGGTTCGTTCTTTGTAAAAATAGAAAACAGGAGGGGAGTGGAAATAATTCCAGAAATTGAGACACCGTATGGATTGATCTTTGGAAAGCGCAAAAGTTTCGTTTTCATAAAAATTTCAAAGGATGCCACTTTTGTTTACTGCCTTGAGGGGAAGGCAGTGGTAAAGGATAAACAGGAAGAGGTTTCTGTGTCTCTTGATAATGGATATACTATATCAATATCCGATAAAGGGGTTCAGAGCGAACCCGGATCAATAAGTCCTGAAGAGATGGAAAAATTAAAAAAAGATTCTGGATGGGAATAATTTTGATTTTTCAGTTCTGAGAAAAATCCGGGAAAAATTTCGTTTTCTTGATTTCGCCGTTCTCTTCAATGCAAAGAGCAGATGCTCCAAATTTTTCTAAAAATTTAAATCCCTCTTCTCCTCTTATTGCTATTGCTGTTGAAAGGGCGTCCGAGAGCATCCCGCTTTCTGAAATCACCGTAGCGGAGGCACATCCGTTTGATGGGTACCCATTTTCCGGGTCAATAAGGTCATGATACCTTTTCCCCCTGTAAATGAAAAATCTTGTGTAATCCCCGGATGTTGCTATAGCGCCATTTTCCAGTTCTATTTTCAAGGATTTTAATCCTTTCCTGGGTGCTGGAATTTCTACACTTTTCTTCATGTTTTTCAGATTGAGGCTTCCTCCGATTTTTACAAGAAAAGATGAGCAGCCTCCGGTGAGGATTATTTCCGAAGCCCTATCCACTGCATAGCCTTTTAATACACCATCAAGGTCAAGGCACATTCCTTTTTCGGGCAGAAAAATGGAATTCTTATCAAATAAAATTTTTTCGTAGCCTACAAGTTGAAGGAGATTTTTAACTTCATAAGGAGAAGGTGGCTTTTTCCTTTCGGTTACGTTCCAGAGTTTTATCAAGGGGCAGACAGTTATATCAAACATTTTATCCGTGTTTTTGTAAATTTCTCCGATTTCATTTAAGAGTTTTAAGAATTCTTCTGAAATTTCAACAGGTTTTATTCCGGCATTCCTGTTAATTTCTTCAGTGATGCTTGATTCAGACCACCTGCTGGAGGAGGTTTCTATCCTTTTGATTTCCCTGTAACACAGAGTAATGAGTCTGTTGGCTTTTTCTTCTGTGCACTTTTCATCTATTTTAATGCTGAAGGTAATGTCCGTTCCCATTCCGAGAAAAAACCGGTTGAGGTTAAGAGTTATTATCAGAACTGTCAGAAGTCCCATAATCAGGGATTAGTCTTTCTGGATGTAAGGTTATTACATCCTTTACATTGTATTTTTTAAGCACCCTGTCAAGTTCGGGATAAGAGGAAATCGGTATTTCTATGGATACCTCGCTGAATTTCTTTCCCTTTCTCGGAACAAGTTCGTGGGCGAAAAGTTTTTTCTCCTTGAGTTCTTTTAAAAGGGGTTGAAGGTTTTTGTTTTCTACATTGAAGACGATATATTTGTATTTCTGAGCGAGAGCAACTCCTTCAAGCTTTGATTTTATAAGCATTATTTCTTCCATTTTTCGTGGGTCTTTGCTTGCAAATGGGCTCATGTAGAGGCAGGCTGTAGATGAGCCCTTTTCTTCAAGGATTCTTAACCCATATTGGGCTATTGTGTTTCCCGTCTGGGTATTGTCAAAAGCAAGGTCTGTAAATCCAGCCCATACGGTGGATTCTGTGTCTCCTTCAGAAAATATAATTTTTACTTTTTCGTTTTCTCCCCATATTTTTTCACCTTTTATTTCAATCACAGGCTTTTTTGAACCAAAATATTTTTTATACGCCTCAGTATTTGAGATGTGAGCAGAAGCAGTATAGATGTATTCGGTATAGCAGGCAATTTCTTCACCACTTTTACATTTCTTTTCCACATAATCCTCAAGGTTTAAATAATCTGAATCTCCCGGAACGATAAATACAAGTTTAACTTTTCCATATTCAAGGTCACATAACAGATATTTGTTTATTTCTGTTCCCCTGTACCTCCATTCCATAGCCCAGTCATTGCCTAAGATAGCGATATCTACATTTCCTTTCATAAGTTCATCAGGTGCCCTCTGTGGTCTTAATGGAACGGGTATTATGTTCGGGTGATTCCTGAATTCAGGCTTGTAAACCCTTGAGTCAGGAGCGTATCCCCTTATGTCAAATCCTGCTCTTTTCAGGATTGATTCCGTATCTCCTCTTCCCTGCTTGTTGAGGCTTCCGGTGGGAAGACCAAATTTTACTATTACATTTTCTTTCTTCATGGGGAATAAACTACACAAAAAAAATTGTCAAGTCAATGTATAAGTTATATACATATGCGACATTTTATGAGTTTGAATGAGAAAATTTAAG
>JBBIVP010000053.1:4038-11240 GCA_037439705.1 bacterium | reverse complement strand
CCACATTTCCTGCTACAACTGGAATATCAAATTTCTTCTTGAGATATTTTAAGGTCTCAATAACAGCCTTAGTATTACCGTGAGCGGTATCTATAACTAATGCGTCAATTCCAGCTTCAACCAATGCGTGTGCCCTTTCTATTTCTTTTTTTGTGACACCAATAGCACCAGCTACCTTAAGCCTTCCCAGTCCATCCTTCACAGCGTATGGATGCCTTTCAGCCTTTTCTATATCCTTATTTGTTATTAATCCCTTAAGAACCCTTTTTGAATCCACAACAGGAAGTTTTTCTATCTTTTTTTCCATCATTATCTCTTTTGATTTAGCAAGGCCAACCTTTTTTTCACGGACCATAACCAGTTTATCCCTTCCCGTCATAAAATTGGAAACAGGAAGGTCATACTGGGAAGGCTCCACAAACCTCAAATCCCTGCTTGTGACAATTCCGAGGAGCACTCCGTTTTCATCTGTTATTGGTAATCCAGAGATAAGATGCTCTTTCATTATCTTCAAAGCCTCTCTCACTTTTTGATATGGTCTCAATGTGATAGGTTCTATGATTATTCCAGCAGCATACTTTTTTACCTTTTTAACTTCCTCAACATGCCTTTCTATACTCATATTTCTGTGTATCACACCCGCTCCGCCTTCTAAAGCCATAGTAATCGCTGTAGCGGATTCGGTTACCGTATCCATTGCAGCACTTACAAGAGGGATATTTAAAGGATAACCCCGAGCAAAATATGTGCTCACATCCACCTCAGATGGGAGAACATCAGAATAGGAAGGAAGAATAAGAACATCATCAAATGTATAATATGTTTCTTCCGATATTTTTCTCTTGTTTTTTTGTCCTGCCATATATTTATATTACATATTTAAAAAATGCAGTCAAGAGAACTTTCTCTTTCAACTCTGTTTGTCCTTTTCCACCATAAATCCTCTACCCCCTATGTTCTCAAATTAATGTTCTCCTTAATCCGCATTCAACTTCAGAATGATTAAACAAAATTATTGCTTGAAAAAAAAATTTAAATTTGTTAGAAAATTATCATGGATTGCCTTTTCTGCAAAATAATAAAAGGAGAAATCAAAGCTGATAAGGTGTATGAAGATGAGATTTCAATGGGAATAAAGGATATAAACCCGCAGGCTCCTGTTCACATTCTTATAATTCCAAAAGAACATATTTCAACACTGAACGAACTTACAGAAGATAAAAAAAACCTTATAGGTCACCTTTTTCTTGTAGCAAAGGAAATTGCAAAAAAAGAAGGAGTTGCAGAAAGAGGGTACAGAACCATTATAAATTGCAATAGAGAAGCGGGACAGAGTATTTTCCACATCCACCTGCATCTTCTTGGTGGAAGATTACTGGGATGGCCACCGGGCTAAAATGGAAAGGAAAGGAATAAGAAAAAAATTCAGAACAGAGGTAATTTTCATAGCGAATGGTAATTTTCACTTTGGATATTCAAAGGATTTAAGTATAAATGACATATTTGTAGAGACAAGCGAAGTCTATCCTGTAGGGACAGAACTACTTATAGATTTTTATCTTCCGGGTGCTCCGCAGAAGTTCAAACTGAAGGGAAAGGTCATGAGAGTGGTGGAAAAGCCCACAAACTCGGAAAAAATAGGAATGGGCATAGAATTCGTCAATACATCAGAGTTTCAGAAGAACTTGCTCCGCAAGTTTGTTGAAAATATATATCAAGTTTGAAAATTCAATTTGTAGGGCATTCAACAACTGTTATAAAAGATGAAGAAAAAAATATAGTTGTAACCGACCCTGTAGTAAGTCCCAGAATAAAGGTTCTGAGGAGAAAAACCGGTGCCATCCTTGAAGAGGAAGTATATTTTTCAGCATCCTGCATCCTTATTTCACACACCCACTACGACCATTTAGACCTTTTCACCCTTTCATATTTCAAAAAGGAAATCCCGGTAATAGTCCCGTGGGAAGCCGGGAAAATTGTAAAAAAAGCAAAATTAAAGGAAATTTATGAACTGAGGTGGTGGGAAGAAATAACGATAAATGGATTACAAATCATTTCTCTTCCAGCAATTCATTGGTCAAGAAGATTTCTGGAATGGAGAGGAGGATGGTGTAGCTACCTCATAAAAACCAATTCAAAAACCCTATACTTTGCAGGAGATACCTCATACTCCTCTCACTTTTCAGAAATTGGAAAAAAATTTGATATAGACATTGCTTTCCTTCCTATAGGCGCATATCTACCATCCTTTATAATGAAAAAGTTTCATATGAATCCTCACGAAGCTATAAAGGCTTTTTTAGACCTCAGGGCAAAATTCTTCATCCCGATTCACTGGGGAGCATATAGAGTTGCTCTTGAAGGTGAAAGGGAACCAGTTGAGGTTTTAAAAGCACATCCTTTGTATAACCCTGAGAAAATTCTTATCCTTAACCCTGGAGAAACCATAGAACTTTAAGGAAGTTAAAATAAGGAGGTGATAAAATGACGCAAGAGGATATAAAACAATTGTTAGAAAACTTGGGAAAAAACTGGATTTTGAAGTTGAGCGCGAGGTCCCTGCTTCTAAGTTTTCTTGGATTGATGTTGTTTGGTATGATAAGCGATTTCGATTTCCTAAACCTTCAACATCTGAGAACCTTTTTAGAGTTCCTAAACTACCTATTGTCGGTTTCGAGATTGAACTAAAAACCGCAACAGATCACAAGCATATAATTGGCAGTATCGTAAATTTAAACCTTCTCGGAGCTCCCATGGGCGTAATTATACCGGAAAATGAGAATATAAATAAAAAAGAGGTGAAGGGAGACAAAAACAAAAGCGATGCCGAGTTAATGGGTAAACTACTTGAAAAAGTTGTAGCGTGGGTATCGGAGGCAAGACCAACTACCCGTATTGTTGTTATGACAGAAGACGAATTAGTTGAATGGGCTAAAAGTGAAGGAATATACGAGACTACTGCACTACCAAAATAGATAAATTTTATTTTAGGAAATGATAAAATGGCAGTAAAAACAAGTGAAACTGAGCGAAACTGCTTGTGACTCCATCGTAAACCTCTACAAGCCCTATTCTTAAAAAGGAAATTGTTGAAATATAAAAAATTTTGTTTTAAAATTATCTCTATGAAGATATTTATAATAGTTTTTTCCTTTCTTCTTCAAATTGAAGAACTTGGAAAAATTGAAAAAGTATTTGGAAGTGCTTTCCTATTGAGAGAAGGAAAGAAAATTATCGTGTTTGGCGGTGAAGGTGTTCTTCTGGGAGATACGGTGGTGACCGATAAAAATAGTTATGTGGAAATAACCCTCAAAGAGGGGCACAAAATAGGGGTTGGAGAAAGAAGCGAATTGAAAATAGAGAAAACCATCGTTGGAGAAGAAGGAACATTCAAAAAATTTCTCTTGAAAGTAAACATATTTATGGGAAGGATTAGAGGTTTTCTGAAAAAAGGAAGGGAGGAATGGGTTAACTTTACATCTCCCACATCAGTGGTTGGAGTAAGAGGAACGGAATTTGAAATAATATGTTCAGATGACGGCTCTTCTGCTATTGAGATCATTGAGGGTGAAGTTTCCCTCTTCACGGATGAAATAAGAACTTTGAAGGAAGGAGAAAGGGCAATTTATGATATAACTGAAGAAAAATTTGAAATCCTTCCATCAACAACCCCATTTTCAGTTGAAGAATGGCTTTCAAGAAAAAGAAGGGAATTGGAAGAAAGGAGAAGGGAAATAGAAGAAAAACATAACAGAAGATTAAAGAAAATTATAGAAAAATATGAAGAGAATATGGAGAGAATAAAATCATCAGCAGAAAAGGGAGAAGAAGAAGATATGGAAACCGGGCTTTCAATCTTCAGCATGATAGACGATAGTTTGTCAAATACAGGAGAATTTATGAGGAAAAGGGATTTGAAGAACATGTATGAAAAAAGGGTAAAGGAAGTCCGTGAGAGATGGGAGAAAAGGCGTATGGAGATAATGAAAAGATTTGAAAAAAGAAGAAAAGAAATAAAGGAAAGGATGGAAAGAAAAAGGGAGGAAATAGAGAAAAGGAGGCGGGAAAGATAAAACAATAAGATGAAATTTGTAAAAATTGAAAATATATGAAAGAAGATGTGCAAAAGATAATCAGATTTTAATTTTTAAAAAGAGCCTAAAAACTGTGTTTAAATTTTTCTTCTTTTAATCATTTCCATTAATTTCATTATTTTATCTTCATAAAAATCCTTCAATTCCTCAATTTTTAAAGTTTTTATCATTCGCGGCAGTTTTTCAATGGAACGAACATAATCAAGAGACAACAAAAGATAATATTCTTCAATACCCACATGTTTCTTTCTTGCTTTTTCAAAAATTTTCCAGAAATCCATAAATTCTTTTGATAAAAAATATACATCTACAAAATCCTTTGCATCATGCCTCTCAAACAAAGCAGAAAATTTATTGCAGGAAAGGTCACCTAAATTCTCATAATAAATATTTAACTCCTTGTCAAATTTTAAAGATTCAAATCTAAATGGTGAATCTAATGCAAAGTAGATCATAATTTTTTCTTTTTTCTTAATTAAAAATGCTTCAACAAATGTTCCTGATGTCCTTTTTATTTCTAATTTTGCATTTATTTTGTCTTCTACTTCTTTAATCTCGGGAAGGAGAAGGCGCATTCTATACTCATCTGTAGTAAAAAAATCAAGGTCTTCCGAATATCTATGTTTCAAATAATAATGAGCAAGCGCGGTACCAACCCCAAAAAAGAAATGCTTAGCCAGACTTGTTTTTCCTAAATTTTTCAAAAACTCTTTTTGAAATTCTGTTAAAATTTCCATATTCACTTTCCTCTTTTATTTTTAAATAATGGGATCAAAATTCGTATATATGAGATGGGATGTTTAATCGGGATAAATACTCTTTTATAATTTCAAAATCAATATATTGTAAATCTTTCGCAGTTCCATAGGTCAAAACCCTTGCAAGATACCACTTTAAAAATTTTTCTGTCCTGTACTCCTCCTCTTTCCATTCATAATCCCATATCAAATCTTTATTAACAGGTATGTCATAAAGAGTTTTCCTTTTCATTGTTAAAATCCAACTTGTTAAGTTCCTCTAAAAATATATTACAATTACCCTTCACCCAAATCAACATCATCGCGCCCCTCTCCTCCTTCTAACCTGTATCTGCCATACCATTATCGGAGAGGGTGGGATTCGAACCCACGGTCCGCATCATCAGCGGACAGCCGATTTCGAGTCGGCCCCGTTATGACCACTTCGGTACCTCTCCCTTTATATATAATAATTATATCGCAACAGCTCACTCTTTTTCAAACTCCCGGCGTAAAATTTGATGTGAAGTAATTCCAGAATATTTAAAGTCTTAATAAACTTTTTTATATTAACCCACGAAGAATTTCATTGTGAAAGAGGCGCCTGAAGGCATTTATTTTCATATTATTTCTTCCATAAATTGTCCTGTTTGTGAGGAGAACCACTCCAAATCTCCTTTTTATATCAATCCATATTGATGTTCCTGTAAATCCGAGATGCCCTATTGTGAAATCCGAAAAGTATTTTCCAGCAGTGCTCTTTTCACCTTCAGGATAATCCCAGCCCAGGAGAACCTTTTTCCCATTTATTTCTCTAATAAAGCTCTCAAGTTTTGAGACAGGATATAAAAGGGATTTCCCATTGAACCCCTTAAGGATTTCCTGGCAGAAATAACAAACCCCATCAATTGCAGAAAAACATCCAGCATGTCCTGCAATTCCTCCAAGGGCATAAGCGTTCTCATCGTTTACCTCTCCCCTTATTCTCCTCTTTCTCCACCCACAATATCCTGTTGGAGCAAATTTTTTCTTTTCCACCTCTTTCCCTGATGGAATATAAAAAATTTTTCCCGCCATTTCTGGGAAAAAATGATAGAAAGCCTCATAAATGGGAAGTCCGGTGAGCTTTTCTATCAAAAAACCAAGCCACATAAAACCTATATCGCTATAAAGCCTCTCTCCTCTCCTGTAAATGGGAACACAACTCAGAATTTTCTCCCTTATCTTTGCAAAATCAGGATTTTCCGGGTTTGTGGATTTATAAAATGGCTTCCAGGATGGCAATCCAGATGTATGGAAAAGAAGTTCTTCAATTTTTATATCCTTCGCTGGTCCAAAAACTGGAAGAAATTCTCCGATTTTATCATCCAGAGAAAATTTTTCGTTCAGGAAACGAAAAACGAGAGAAAATGTAAGAATAACTTTTGTAAGGGAAGCGAGGTCAAAGAAAATGTTTCTATTTTTTTTACCCAGGATTATTTCGGTTTCAGAACATATCCCCCCAGCTCCTTTTGTAAACACTCTTTCCCTTTTGCCAAGTTCAATTAGCTCGTTTATCTTTTTTTCAACCTTCAATTTTATTGGTTAAAAGAGAAAATGGAACGAAAATTTTTTTACCTTCTATATCCAGTTCCGCAATTTCTTTTTTCTCATTGTAATCAACAACAACACCTTTCTTTTTGAGAAAAGGAATATAAACCACATCCCCCTTTGATGGAGGACCGGGTAATGGTGGATATCTTTCCTCATATTCTTCAGAAATTTTTTCTACTTTTTGTATGAAAGTCTTTATTTTCTCAACAGAGGTTTCCTTTTTAGCAGTTTCTAAGATATTTCTCAAAATTTCTTTTGTCCTTCTTGCCTCCTCCTTAATTCTTGCCCTTATCTTTTTTAATTCAATCTCAATTTTCCTTTCAATCTCCTGCTCTTTCCTTTCAACTTCCTTTTCCCTTTCAAGAAGTGAAAATTTCAATTTTTCTACCTCATCCAGTTTTCTTTCAAGTTTCTCGTAGAGTAGTTGAAGTTCAACTGATTTTCCAGCCCTTTTCTTTGCCTTCTCTATAACAGTTAGCGGAAATTCCAGCCTTTCTGCCAGCGGAAAAGAGGCACTTATTCCAATTACTCCCTTTCTTCCGGTGTATGTTGGAGTAAATGTTTCAGGATCCCATCCCATTCCGTAATTGAAAACCTCCTCTCTCTCTTCACCCCATGCCATAACTTCTGGTGAATGGGTGGTAAGAAGAACATAATTTCCCTTTTCTATCAATTCCTCCGCATAGGATATCAAAAGCGATGAAGCTTCATCGGGATTTGTTCCTGAGAAAGCCTCATCAAGAATTATGAGGGATGGAGCTTCGCTCTCTTCATATAT
>JBBIVP010000053.1:554-4006 GCA_037439705.1 bacterium | reverse complement strand
GAAAATGTGGACAGCCCGAAATAAATGTTTTGTGGGTCGCCTGTTTCCACAAATATTCCCCTGAACCTTCCAATCCTTGAAGATTCTGCAGGAACAGGTAATCCCGAATATGCAAGAGCGACGCTCAATCCCACCGCTTTAGCAAGAACTGTCTTTCCCCCTGCATTCGGTCCCGAAAGTATCATACATTTTGAAGGATAGATCTCTACATCATTTGGAACTACATTTACTCCCTGCATTATGAGAAGAGGATGTTTTAACCCTGTAAGCTTTATTCCATCGCCTTTCATCTCCGGAATGCAGCCTCCAACAGTTTTCATAAATTTCGCCTTTGCTAATGTCTCTTCAAGAAGATCTGAAAAATCAATCATCTTTTCAAGATTCAAAGCATATTCTTCTACAAGCCTGGAGAGTTCGGCAAAGAATCTTATCTGTATCTCTTCTATTTTTTCCTCACTTCTCCTTATTTCATTGTTAACAGGAACAAGTTCCAGAGGTTCAATAAAATAGGTTTCGCCTGTTGAAGATCTCCCGTGAATTATTCCATCAACCCAGCCCTTCTCCTCAACCTTTATCGGAAAAACAAATCTCTCGTTTCTCAAAGTTATATAATCATCCTGAAACACTCTTGGATTTTCCTCCATCATCCTTCTGTGAATCTTTTCAATCATCTCTCTCAAATATATAATTCTCTTCCTGGTCTTCATCAGTTCTTCATCAACGGTATCGTAGATGTTTCCATTGGCATCTACACATCTAAAAACTTCTCTCATGATTTCAAGGGGAATTTCTATTTCTTTCAGTAACTCAAAAAAATTCTTCATAACTTCCTTTTTTGACCTTACATAATCTTTTATGGATATGAAACTCCTTATAAACGATGCAATTGCCAAGAGTTCTTTCCCTTTTAAAATTCCTCCCTTTTTTGCCCTTTCTACCATCTCCTCAATGTCTTCCATTCCTCCCTGTGGTACCTCTTCCAAATTTATTTCAAGTAGATCCTGAAGGTATTTGAAACTTTCCTCATAAGAATTGAGTGCCGGTTTTAAATTTCTCAGTCTTTCCTTTATTCTTTCAGAAACCGCAAAGGAAGCAATATACTCACATACCTTTTCCCATTCAAGAGACTGGTGATTATAAAATTTGAACTCTCCTTCCTTCACCCTCCCTCTAAAAACCCAGTTCTTTTTTTATAATCACCACAGTTATATCAGAATTGGATGGACAGCGATGCATTATGTACGTTACCCTGCAGATTCTGGTTGGAAGATTGCAGTCCATACATTTTCCTTTTTTAACACACGGGTTCGGTGTATTCAAACTTTTGTTCCTCAACGGTGCAGAAACCTTTTTAATCCTTTCAATTGCACTATCAATATCCTTCACAATTTTATTCTTGCCCACAACAATAAAAATTCTCTTTGGACCGAATGTCATGGCATTTATCCTGTTTCCCACCCCTTCCCTGTTAACTATCTCTCCCCTTTCGGTGACTGCGTTGGAAGATGTTAAAAACACATCACAAAGAAGTTGTTTCCTCCTTATGTTAAGAATTTCCTCTTGAGAAAGACCATCCTCCCAGTGGTCATAAACCCTGTTTCCCCTCTGCTTTAAAGAAGCAACCAAATTTATGTCCCTCAATGTTTTTGAACCTCCTACACCTACCTCTTCGTCCAGAGTGATATTTTTTAAAAACCAGTCCTTTGCCTCTTCTTCGGTATCAAACACCTTAACTTTAAAACCGTTTTTTAAAAGATTTTTTTCAGTCCTTTTTATTGAATCAGACATATTTCAGCATTTCATCAAGAGCCTTCTTCGCCCTGAAAAGTATGTCCTCCGGAACCGTAATCTCATACTTTTCGTAAAGAAGAGCCTCATACACATCTTCAATTCTTGTTATTTTCATGTTCACGCAGATTTTAGGAGGACCTGGGACTATAAATTCCTTATCTGGGTTTTCCTTTTTCATCCTGTATGTAATTCCCTCTTCAGTAGCAATGATGAACTTTTTATTCGGACTTGAACGGACAAAGTTTATCATTCCGTTGGTGCTCAATACTTCATCCGCAAGGTCTATAACATCCGGCGGACATTCAGGGTGAACAAGAACAAGAGCATCAGGATGCTCTTTCTTCGCCGAAATTATGTGTTCCGCTTTAAATCTTGAATGAACATAACAGAACCCATTCCACGGGATAATTTCCTTATCCGTAAACCTCTGAACATAAAGGGCGAGATTTTTGTCAGGAACAAAAATTATCTTTTTTGCATCAATTCCCTTTACCACCTTGACTGCATTGGAAGATGTGCATATGACATCGCTTTCAGCTTTAACATCTGCATCAGTGTTTATATAGGCAACAACCTTTGCATCAGGATGCTGTTCTTTTAACTTCCTCAATTCCTCAGGACTTATCAGTTCTGACATAAAACACCCTGCCTCTATCCTTGGAAGAAGAACTTTTTTGTGAGGGGAAAGAATTTTTGCACTTTCTGCCATAAAATGGACTCCACAAAAAACTATGAGTTTTTCTGGACGGGTAGCTGCCTGTTTTGAAAGTTCAAGGGAATCACCCAATATATCCGCAACATCCTGAATCTCCGGAAGCTGATAATTGTGACAGAGAATCAATGCTAACTTTTTTTCCTTTAACTCAAGAACATTTTTCTGAATTTCCTTTTTGTCCATCATCCATATTTTATGCTTCTTTTTTTATAATGCAAATGTGCAAAAATGTAATACGTTCCGAGATTGTTATCCAAAAAAGAGAAGATTTGAGTTAAAAGGGTTTAAATTGGATAAGAAGGTTTTATTTTGGTGATAGAAAGTTTTGAAGGGAAAAGAATTTAAAGGTTTAAAAAATCAAGACCTGACCGCAAAACTGGTTTAGAAATTATTTTGAGAATTTCTTGGCAAGTCTATCTGCTAAAAAGTTTTCCTCCCTTGGAATATGACTTATAGTAAACCTCTTAAATTTTTTGCTTTCCTCTTTAACCTTATTGTAGAGTTTAAGAAGGTTTCTGGATTTTACCCTGTAAAGGGAATTAATCTGGTTGACAAGGAGTTCAGAATCGCTTTTAATCTCTACCTCTTCAATTCCGAGTTCTAATGCCCTTTCAAGGGCTTTTAAAAGGGCGAGATACTCTGCTCTATTATTGGTTCCTTTTCCAAGCTCAAATCCTTTTCTTTCTATTTCCTTTCCATTTCCGTCTATTATTAAATAAGCACCGGAAGACGGTCCAGGATTACCCCTTGAAGAACCGTCAACAAATATAATCGCTGACTTCACTTTTTTGGTTTCAGATGAAGGACCTCCCATGGAGAATACCAGTGGGGCTTTCTTCCATCTATGAGTCCAAATAAATTTGAATTAAGGATCTTTTCCTCTGAAAAGTCCGATTTCCAACCTATAAATCTGGTAATAGGATCAAGTGCCTTTTCAATATATCTT
>JBBIVP010000053.1:0-505 GCA_037439705.1 bacterium | reverse complement strand
GGCTTTGTTATCCTCCATATCTCCTTCAAAGCACCTTCAAGTTCAGGAATGGTGCTCAACACGAAGGCGCACAGAACTAAATCAAAAGAAGAGTCTTTGAATCCCAAACAGCAAGCATCCATTTGAAAAAGGTATAAATTCTTCCTGCACTTACCGTTAAATTTATTTGCTTTTTTCAGCATCTCATAGGAGATGTCAATCCCGACAATATCTGGTTTTCCATTATAATATTTTAATGAAAGCCCCGTTCCAATTCCTATTTCAAGAACTTTCTTTCCATCTGCTATTATTGAAGAAATTGCATATTTTATCCTCGGCTCCAGAATCCAGCCAAATACGAAGTTGTAAAAAGATGAATAAAATGAATATACATTTTTTATATAATTCGTGTTCATTCTAAAAAACGGTTCGGTTTTTTAAATTCATACACCAATTTTAAAACTTTCAAAATTAATTGTCAAAAAGTCGGCGTTCCTCAAAAATAATCTCTATGAAAAGGGTTTGT
>JBBIVP010000052.1:10114-11286 GCA_037439705.1 bacterium | reverse complement strand
AGGCACTCAAAGGTCTTTATACGCTCGTTTACAACAAATTCTATGTGGATGAGATATATGATTTCTTCATAGTTAAACCGTTGGTTCTCGTTTCCACATATTTCTTCAAGAATGTAACGGATGAAACATGTATTGATGGCACACTCCACTGGACAGCGAGAATAATGGACTTTTCAGGGAGGATTCTAAAAAGGATTCAGGGAAAAGAGTTCGCAAGATACGGATTTTTTATGGTCCTTACAATTATAATTCTTTACTTCATTTTGAGGTGAAGAGATGATAGACCTTCTTGCTACAATTATTTTCCTTCCAGCAATTGCAGGCGTTATAATTCTTTTGATTCCATCAAGGCTTGAGAGAGTCTATAGAGCGCTCGGCATCCTGGTTTCTTCTGTTGTCTTCGCGCTCTCTATTCCAATTTTTTTAAAATTTTCACCACATGAAGGAATTCAGTTTGAGAGAAATATTCCCTGGGTTTCTGACCTTGGAATAACCTTCCACATCGGTATTGACGGGCTGAGCCTTCTTCTCATCCTCCTTACAACCTTCCTCACACCACTTGTTATTTTAGGTGCTATAAACTCAATAAAGAATCACCTCAAGGAATACATAGCACTGTTTTTACTCATGGAGACATTTTTGATAGGAACATTTTCATCGCTTAATCTATTTTTGTTTTACATCTTCTGGGAAGGTTCGCTAATTCCGATGTATCTCATAATAGGAATATGGGGAGGAGAAAGGAGAATTTATGCAACAATAAAGTTTTTCCTCTACACCTTTTTCGGAAGCGTTTTGATGCTTGCAGGAATTATATTCCTTTATATAAAACACTTCCAGCAGTTTGGATTCTATTCCTTTGAACTCTATAGTTTTTATCAACTTTTATTAACCCCGAAAGAAGAAATGCTCCTTTTCCTCGCGTTCTTTATTGCCTTTGCAATCAAGGTTCCGATTTTTCCTTTTCACACATGGCTACCGGATGCTCACACCGAGGCACCAACAGGTGGAAGTGTTGTCCTCGCAGCAATTCTTTTGAAGATGGGTACATACGGAATTCTGAGATTTGCGGTCTCCCTCTTTCCTCACGCATTTACTTCCTTGGTTGATTACATTGCAATCCTTTCCCTTATAGGTATCATTTATGGAGCTTTGGTTGCGATGGTTCAACC
>JBBIVP010000052.1:0-10104 GCA_037439705.1 bacterium | reverse complement strand
ATTGCCTTCTCATCTGTCAGTCACATGGGTTTTGTGGTGCTTGGCATTTCTGGAATGAACCTCCAGTCCCTGACAGGTGCAACGCTTCAGATGATAAATCACGGACTCTCAACAGGTGCCCTCTTTTTTCTTGTGGGAATGATATACGACAGGAGACACACGAGGATGTTTTCTGAATTTGGCGGACTTGGAAAGGTAATGCCCGTATATGGCGGACTTTTTCTTATAATCGCCCTTTCCTCCATAGGTCTTCCGGGAACAAACGGATTTGTAGGTGAATTTCTGATTATAACTGGTGCAATAAAATTCAAACAGGTATATGGAATTATATGTGCAAGTGGAGTGATATTCGCAGCAGGATATATGCTCTGGGCTTACAAAAAGGTTTTCCATGGAGAGATTACGGTTGAAGAGAACAAAACTCTTAAAGACTTGAATCCTGTTGAAATTTTTATAATCCTTTCCATAATCCTCTTCGTTCTGTGGATAGGAATCTATCCGTCAACATTTCTTGATAAAATAGAGCCATCAATTAGAAATTTCATTGATGTTGTTAAAGGATTAAAACCATACGGAGGTTTTTGAGGTGTTCAGATTAACTTCTGAGGTTAAAACGCTTCTTCCCCTTATTCCATTTATAATTCTTTCTGTATCTTCTTTGCTAATTCTTCTCTTTGCAAGGATAAGAACTCTTGAAAACCTTTCAAAGTTTGTTGCTCTTATTTCCGGACTTGGTTCTTTCTTTGTGCTCTTCTTCCTTCCAAAAAATCCGTTGACCGTATTGAATTATTCTTTCATTCACGATGGGCTCACGCTTGCTGCCCAGGTTTCTGTGGTTGTTGCGCTCATATTTACAGTCCTTACAGGATTTGAATATGAAAGAAGGCTGAAAAGAAAGCCCGAATATTATGCCCTTCTCCTTTTCAGTTCTGCCGGAATGCTCGTTCTTGCTGGAGGAGGAAGTCTGATTGCCATATTCATAGGGCTGGAACTCACATCTTTACCTTTATACATCCTTGCTGGATTTTTGAGGGACGATGAGGCATCTTTTGAAGCGGGTGTAAAGTATTTCCTCCTCGGTTCATTTGCATCTGCTATTTTCCTTATGGGAATTGCATTTACCTTTGGTGGAACGGGTTTTGTTCTTCTTAAAGATATCACCGCGAGGATTTCATCTAACCCGAATTCACTTTTAATCTATGCTGGATATATATTCCTTGTAAGTGGCATCTTTTTCAAGATAGCAATCGTTCCATTCCATATATGGGCTCCTGATGTTTATCAGGGTTCGCCCTCTCCTGTAGCAGGATTTATGTCCGTTGCTGTCAAAGCTTCTGCTTTTCCTGTTCTTTTGAGGCTTCTCAACGGTGCTTTTCAAAGTCTTTCTCCTGTCTGGGAGCAGACCGTATATGTCTTTTCAATCCTGACCGTTATATGGGGAAGTCTTCTCGGTATAGTTCAGGAGGATTTCAAAAGACTTCTCGGATACTCAAGTATAGTGCATGCTGGGTTCATACTGATTGCTCTGTTAGACCTATCAGATGGCGGAAAATCAGCAAGCTTTTACATCATCATCTATTCGCTTATGAACATCGGAGCCTTTGGAATTGTAACAGCCCTTTCAACAGAAACTTCTGAAAGGACCTCTATAGATTCTTTGAGCGGTTTATTCAAAAAAGACCCGTTCATTGCTTTCATGCTCCTCGTTTTTGCCTTTTCCTTAGCAGGAATTCCTCCCACAGCGGGCTTCTGGGCAAAGTTTTATGTGCTCAAATCTGCCCTTTCTTCCGGTTACATCCTTCCTGTGGTACTACTTCTACTGGGTGCGGTTGTTGCTCTTTACTATTATCTCAAAATTCTCATCTATTCTTTCTTCTATTCCCCTTCAAAAGATGAAGTTATTGAAAAAAGATGGGTTCTCAGATTTTCACTCCTCCTCCTTTCTATTAAAATCCTCTATTTCGGTCTCTATCCTGCCCACCTCATCAGATTTCTTTCAATCACTCCATTTATGATTTTGGGGAAATAATTTTTATTTTGCAGGATTGATAAATTGCCCTTTATTCAATCCCCCCAACAATCATTTCGGGTATTCTTATTGTTGGCATGCCGTCAGATACAGGAACCAGTTGTCCAGCTTTTCCGCAATTTCCTACTGACCAGCCAATGTCATTTCCCACTGCATCTATAATTTTTAACACCTCAGGACCATTTCCTGAGATTGAAAAATTCTGAATCGGTTCCCCAATTTTTCCGTTCTCAATCCTGTAGCCCTCAAGGACATGAAAAACGAAGTTGCCGTTTACAGTATTTACCTCACCACCTCCCATTTTCTTCACATATACCCCTTTCCATACCCCCCTGATAATTTCATCTTTTTTCATGCTTCCCCTTTCTATAAATGTATTGGACATCCTCGGAATTGGCAGATACCTGTAGGATTCCCTTCTTCCATGCCCGTTGCTTTCCCTTCCAGCCATTCCAGCCCACGCACTATCATAGAGGTAATCCTTCAAAATCCCCTTTTCTATTAAAACAACCCTTCTGGCGGGCATTCCCTCATCGTCATATAAGTAACTTCCCCTCATCCCCTCAATTGTCGGGTCATCAACTACTGTTATAAGAGGAGATGCTACCATTTCTCCTATTTTTCCAGCATAAACAGAACTTTTTTTAACTACATGGTCTGCTTCAAATCCATGTCCTACAGCTTCATGTATCATTGTTCCACCCGCTTCACCTCCTATAACCACGGGCATCCTTCCGAGAGGAGGGGGTAAAGCTTTAAAATTTGTGAGGGCTCTTTCAATGGAAATTTCAATAACCCTTTCCGGATTTATTCCTCTCAACGGAGCATCCGAGGAGGCTCCCTCAATTTCATAACCTGTCTGAAAAATTTTTCCATTCGACACAATAACTTTTGAAAACATGAATCCCCTTCTCTGAATTTCCGTCACCAATCCTCTCTTTGTAAAAATTCCTATTTCCCTTTCCAAAAATTCATAAAATACAGTTGATGAAAGAATTTCCTTCCTTTCAAGAAGTTTCAGAGAAGAGCTTATTGCATTCAGGACAGATTCTCTTGAATACTCCTTTTCTTTTCCTGAAGGTTTCTCCTGAGGAATATCATAGCCATGTATCTTTCCTTCTTTCAGGTTTTTTGCGCCTTCCAGAAGGCGAGCGGGTATTATTCCTGTTGAATAAAAATATGCGATTTCCTTATCCTTTCTTCCCCTTATTCCGAAACCTTCTTCGTTTAATTGAAGTATTAGTTCTGGCTTTTTGTTTTCAAATTTTATTCTAAATCCTCCCTTCCGCTCAATAAATATATCGCCATCTTCATATTCTTTCAGAACTTTTTTCAGAGATTCCTCAAGGGGTAATGAGGAGAAATTCAGTCCCAATTCAGAAATAGGATAAAAGCCCTATTATGACCAGAAGGACTGAAACAAAGAGGTTGAGATTCACCATAAGGATATTGGCGAAAAGGAAGAGGTTGAACGGCTTTGCGTAAGAGATCGGTTTATTCTTTAAAATCCAGAGAGAGAATATGGAAAGAAGGGTGAGAAGGAATTGAAGGGAAAGAATGGGTGGAAAATAGAAGAGCTCAATCATTTCTTTATAATTCTTTCCCACAAAAAAATAGTAAAGCCCGCTTGAAACGAGAAGAGAGACTGTAAGAAAGACGACCAGAAGGGAGGAAAAAATTTCCTCCACATCTACCTTTTTTATGTTGACCATTATTTCTTTTACATTCATCATACAATAATTATAACGCATTGTGTCAAAAAAGTCAAGAAAATGTATAAGTTATATACTTATGCGACATTTTATGAGTTTGAATGAGAAAATTTAAGGGGCTTTTTGAACAAGGGATTTGTTTCATCTCTCCCTCTCACTCCTTAATGTCGCTCATATCTTAACTTTTCCAGTTTGTTGGGGAAAAAGGTTCTTTTTTAGTTTAAAAAATTAAATCAAACTGACAATGTAGAACAGTTTTTTACTAATTTTAAATTAATTTTTTAAATCTGTCTCTTACCTTTTTACTTAACGGACAATTTTTGTAAATCAGTTTTTTTCGGGGTTTGTGGAGTTAAAAGGTGATTATGAGATTTCCCCTTCGGCAATTGCCACCGCTATGGCGAGGGTTGAGGTGTGTGAGATGGAGATGTGAAGATTTTTTATTCCCGTTTTTTCAGAGATTTCTCTTGTTTTTCCTGAAAGAAATACAACAGGTTTTCCATCTTTCTCCAGAATTTTTATCTCCCTCCACCTCAGTCCAATTTGACCGGGAGATATTGCTTTATAAACCGCCTCTTTTCCAGCAATCCTTCCAGCCATTTTTTGAGGGAAATTTCCAACTATATGGAGTTCCTCATCAGAAAAAAACCTTTTTTTAAACTTTTCACCATATCTTTCAAGCATATCTATCACCCTTTCTATTTCAACCTCATCAATTCCAAGACCGAGTATCATACTTCCTGAACTGCCTTTACTATTTCATATATATTTTTTATTCCTTCAAGCAGAGATTCTTCTGAGATTCTTTCATTTACGCCATGAACCCTGTCAATCTCCTCCTGCTCAAAGGTGCAGGGAATAAATCCGTATGCTATCGCTCCTTTTGCCCTGAAAAATCTTGAATCAGTGAAACCGGGAACAAGAAGTGGAAGAAACAGAGCATCCGGATATTTTCTTTTTATTACTTCTCTTATACACTCCATATATTTTGTCTGTGGGTCTGAAAGGGATGGCATTTCTTTTGCTAAAACATTTACCGAAACTCCATATTTTTCCACCTTCTTTTTTATTTCTTCAATCACTTTATCAGGAGATTCTCCCGGGAGAAGCCTTATGTCAATAACTGCCCTTGAACTTCCGGGTATTACATTTTCCTTATATCCTCCGTTAAGTATGGTAAGGGCAAAGGTATTATGGAACATGGCAGAAAGCCTGTAATTTTTTGATAGTGCTTTCTTCAGAAGAAATTTTGGTAAAAGTCTGAATACAAAAGGAAAGAATTTTACTCTTCCTGATTCTTTTTTTAGAAAGTTAAGGGCTGAACGAATTTCTGGAATCACCTTCATTTCCTTTTTACTTTTCAGAATTTCTTCTACGGCATTTATGAGTTTCAGGTTTGCATTGTCAGGATGGGGCATTGAACCATGTCCCGCCTTTCCTGTTGCAACAAGTTCAATCCATACCGGTCCCTTCTCTCCGAAATCAGGTGAATACAGGTTTTTTCCGAAGAGCATCCTTTTTATTCCAAGTCCTCCTTCATTTGGAACAAATGCGTTTTTTAATCTCTGAGAAAGCCTTTCAGCAGCTATGTATGCTCCGAACCTCCCTCCCATCTCTTCATCCGCAGTGGCGCAGAAGATGATATTTCTTTTTAGATTTCCTTTTCTTTTCAAGAGGATAAAGGCGAAAAGTTCCATAATTCCGAGCCCTTTACAATCCAGTGCTCCTCTTCCCCATATATAAGAGTCCTTAAAAACTCCCGAAAAAGGGCCAACGCTCCATTCTTTCGGATCCGCCTGAACCACATCAATGTGGTTTAAAAGAATTACAAGAGGGTCTTTTCCGCCTGATATTTCAGCATATAAATTTGCCCTGTTCTCCGCGGTCTTTTCAATTTTAAACTCTATATTTTCTCTTTTTAAGATGCTTCCGAGAAATTCGCAGGCTGGAAACTCGTTTCCTGGAGGATTTGTGGTGTTGAACTGAATGAATTTTGAAAGGACCTCAATTGCCTCTTCCTTTATTTCGTTCCATTCTTTTTCATTCATTTTTTCCTCCCGCTTATAAATTTTTTAAATTTCAAAGCATCCTCAAACATGCTTATGTTGTTGAACATAACATAAGTTTTCTTATTTCCAATTATTTCAGAAATCTTTCTGAAATCCTCCTCTTTAAATTTGTATCTGAATCCACCGATTCCGTGAAGTCTCAAATAAAAGACCTCACCCATAAGATAACCACCTCCAAGAGGATCCCCTCCTATTAAAATTTCGCAATCCTTTGAGATTTCTTTCAAAATTTCAGTATTCCACCTTCCCCTTGGTTCCCAGACAAATGTAATCCCTTTCGGTCTGTAGGCATTTTTAAAAAAATTTCTCATATTTCTTATGTTTTCCTCGTTCTCCCTGAAAGAAGATGGTGATTGAAAAATGATTACCTTTCCTCCAACTGCCTCACAGGATTCCAATGTTTTTTCATACGCTCTGAAAACCTCTTTTGTGTTTTTGAAAAAGCCGAGTTTATCCGAGATTTTTGATATTTTTTCTTTGAGTTCTCCCTTTAATTTTTTGTAGGTGGGGCTTGAGGGAAGATGGGTTATTAACTGCCATGCCTTGAGAGTAAACTCAACCATTCCCTTTGCTTCCTCCTTCCATTTTTTAAGGGTCTGTGCTTCAGGAGGATGGTAAAAGGTTTGCTGGATTTCAATTGCATCAAGTTCTGAAAAGAGTTTCTCCTTTTGAGCGGGAAATCCACATGTTCCTACTTTTATCTTCATAGTTGATGAATTTTACTTAATCCCGTATTTATCCATGAGGTATCTCAATTGCCTTGGTGTGATTCCCAAAATTTCAGCTGCCTTTGCCTGTTTTCCATTTGCCTTTTCAAGAGCCATTTTAACATACTTCTTTTCTGTTTCTGCAATTACCTTTTCAAGATTAAATCCTTCCCTTAAAGGGTCAAGTGCAATTTCCGTTCCTTCTCTGTTTTTCTTTAACAGAAGAAGGGTTTCTGCCTGAATCAGGTCAGAGCTTTCAAGGGTTATAGCACCTATTATGATGTTTTCCAGTTCCCTGACATTTCCTGGGTAGGAATAATTCAGGAGCATTTCCATGGCTTCGTCAGAAACCCTTTTTATCTCCTTCTTCAATTCCTTTGAAAACTTTTCAACAAAATGGCGAACCAGAAGTGGAATGTCTTCTTTTCTTTCCCTGAGAGGAGGAAGTTTTATTGATACCACATTTATCCTGTAGAACAGGTCTTCCCTGAACCTTCCACTCAGCATTTCATCTTTCAGGTTCTTGTTCGTAGCACATATTATTCGGACATCCACTTTTTTTTCCTCTGTGCTTCCAATTGGCTGAAATGTCTTTTCCTGAAGAAATCTCAGAAGTTTTGCCTGGACAGGTAAAGAAAGGTCTCCTATTTCATCAAGAAATACCGTCCCTCCGTCAGCCACTTCAAAAAGTCCCTTTTTTGATGTGTATGCTCCGGTGAAAGCACCCTTTATGTGTCCGAAGAGTTCACTTTCAACGAGGGTTTCTGGAATTGAAGCACAGTTGATTGCTACAAAAGGTTTCAGCCTTCTTGGAGAGTTGTGATGGATTGCCCTTGCGACAAGTTCCTTTCCTGTTCCACTTTCTCCCTCAATAAGAACAGGAGTATCCACAAGTGAAACTCTTCTTATGAGCTCAAAAATCTCCTGCATCGCCTTTGAGCGTCCAACAATGTTTTCAAAGGAAAATTCCCTGTAGAGCTCTCGCCACAGTCTTCTGTTTTCTTCCTTCAATTTCTTCCTTTCAAGAGCCTTTATGGAGGTGAGCTTCAGTTCCTCTATGCTCACCTTTCCTCCTTTGAGAATGTAATGAAATGCGCCACTCTTCATTGCCTCTACAGCAGATTCAACCGTTCCGTATGCGGTTAACACAATTACTTCTGTATCGGGATTTGTCTCCTTCACAATTTTTAGAAAATCCTCCCCCCTTCCATCAGGAAGTTTCAGGTCAGTAATCACCACATCGTAAGCGCCACTTTTCAGTTTTTCCAGTCCTTCTTTAATGGTTCCACATGTATCAACATTCCATCTCATCTCTTCAAAAATTTCCTTTAACACATCACAGAAGCTTTGCTCGTCGTCAACTATTAAGATGTTTCCCCTCTCTCCTTCCATGATTTATTTTCTATTTTTTTCAAGTTTTAAAATTCTTTTCTCCATTCTTTTCAGCCTCTTTTTAATTTCTTTTATCTCACCAAGAGTCTTTTTGTAATCAGTGGAGATGGGTATGAAACTCTTTATTGTGTTTCTTATTTCTTTTAGAGCATCAAAGAATGTCTTTTTTATCTCTTCTGAAGCGGATTCTTTCCCCTTTTTTACAAATGTCTTTATTTGTTTTTCTGCCTCCTTTCTTATGTTCTGAATATTTGAAATCAGCTCCTCAAGAGCCTCTCCTCCGTACTTTAACAGCCATTTCAAACCTTCCTGTGGAAGAGCTCTTTCCTTCTTCTCTACGGTGTGCAGGATTTGCGTGAGGACAACTGATGTTATGTCCTCTCCCGTAGCATCGTCTATTATCTGAACCTCTTCACCCTTTTTCATTATTTCCTTTATTTCGTTCAAAGTAACATACCTGCTTTCGTCCATATCATAAAGCTTGCGATTTTTATACTTTTTTATGACCTTCACACCCGCATTTTAACACATTGCGTTATAGGTTTCAAGGATTTGTACGAGCAACCGAAAGAGTCGCTTGATTAAATCTATATAATCAATTAGAATAAAATTATGAGGGTTTTCCTTATAAAAGCAGGTTTTGTTCCAGAAAGATTTAATGTTATAACCACTCCTCTCGGAATAGCCTACCTTGCCTCTTATCTCAGAGAAAAGGAACCGTATATGAAGTTAAAACTCTATGATATCCGTATTGAGAAACCCGATGACAATCAGCTCTATTCGGTTATAAAGGAATTTTCTCCAGATGTGGTGGGGATAAGTTCTATAACGATGGAAGCCCATGAGATGCACAGAATTGCTCTGATGACAAAAAGGGTTTCTCCAAAAATCAAAGTTATAGCTGGTGGACCGCATCCATCTCTTTTTCCTGAAGATACCATTTCTGACATGAACATTGATTATGCAGTGAGGGGAGAGGGTGAGAAGACATTTCACAAACTTATAAACGCACTGGCAAGCGGAAAGGATGGAAGAGAAATAAATGGAATCGTATATAGAAATAATAATGGAGAAATAGTAATTAATCCGCCAGGAGAGGTAGTTGAAAATCCTGATGATATACCATTTCCAGCATGGGACCTCCTTCCCATTGAGAGGTATGCGAAAGAGAGAAAGTTTTCAGGAACAAGATTAGAAATTCCCTATGTGGCAATGTATACAGAGAGGGGGTGCCCTTACAGCTGTATCTATTGCCACAAGCTTTCTGGAAGGATAGTGAGAAAAAGGTCTCCAGAAAATGTCCTTCAGGAGATGGAATATATAATGAAAAGATTCGGGATAAGAAGATTTGAAATTGTTGACGACATATTCAATGTGGATACAGCAAGGACACATGCTATATGTGAAGGAATACTCAAAAGGGGATGGAAGACAATCCTTTCATTTCCGAATGGATTGAGGTCTGATATATTGACCGAGGAAACCTTAAAGCTTTTGAGAAGGTGCGGGACATATTATATAAGTTTTGCAATTGAATCTGCATCCGAAAGGATTCAGAAACTGATAAGGAAGAACCTTGATATTGAAAAGGCGAGAAAGGCAATTGAGATAGGGGTCAAAAACGGAATTTTTGCAACAGGCTACTTCATGATTGGATTTCCAACGGAAACAAAGGAAGAGATAAATCGGACGATAAAATTTGCTGTTACATCAAAACTTCATACAGCCGGTTTCTTTATTGTTACTCCATTTGAGAATACAGACCTTTATGAAATGTATGGAGAGGGAAGGGAGTTCAAGGATTTCAAGAATTATCACTACCATTATACCCACCTAAACCTTTCCAATGTTGATGATAAAACTTTAAAAAGGCTTTACATGAAGGCTTACCTTTTATTTTACGGTTATCCGCCAAGAATAATAAGGGTTTTCAAAGATTATCCCTTCGACAAAATTGGATACTTTAAACAGATTCTCGGCTTCCGTCATGCCTTCTTTTCCATAAACAAGATGAAATTTTAATCATTTTTGACAACCATTATGTTTTTTAAAAGTAAGTGGCAAGAGACTGTTTGACCTTCTTTCAATTATTTTTCTTTTCGCTTTCTTTCTTAAAAACAATGCAATTTACCACGCTGGATATGGATTTCCTGTGTATAGACCTGTGTTTTTGTTGTCGTGCTTGAATTTTGGCC
>JBBIVP010000051.1:0-11563 GCA_037439705.1 bacterium | reverse complement strand
AGCGGTTGCAATTCCCGTAACTGTATTTGTTGCTCCCGGTCCTGATGTAACAAGAACCACGCCGGGTTTTCCTGAAGCCCTTGCATAACCATCTGCTGCATGAACTGCACCCTGTTCGTGTCTTACAAGAATGTGTTTTATCTCTCCTTTAAAAAGTTCATCGTAAATGTGCAGAACCGCTCCTCCCGGAAACCCGAATATCACCTCAACCCCTTCCCTTTTCAACATCTCAACAAATGCCCTTGCTCCTCTCATTCTCATTTCTTTCCCTCAATTTTCAAAACCGCACCTTCAGATGCGGATGTAACAAATTCTGCATATCTTCTCAAATATCCCTTTTTTATCTTTGGAGGTATGGGCTTCCATCTCTTTTCCCTTTCTTCAATTTCCTTTTCAGAAACCTTTAATGTGAGTTTTCTTTGAGGAATGTCAATTTCAATCAAATCGCCATTTTCAACAAGGGCTATCGGTCCTCCCACCATTGCCTCTGGTGAAACATGGCCGATGGAAGGACCCCTTGTTCCCCCTGAAAACCTGCCATCTGTAATAAGGGCTACTCCTTCAATAAGGCCCATTCCAACAAGCATTGATGTGGGGGCAAGCATTTCTCTCATACCCGGTCCTCCTTTTGGACCCTCATAACGGACCACAATAACATCCCCTTTTTCAATTTTATTTTCCGAAATAGCATTAACACATTCTTCCTCGGAATTGAAAACCTTTGCCCTTCCAGTAAATTTTAGCATAGAAGGGGCTACAGCTGCTTGTTTTACAACGCATCCATCAGGAGCGAGATTCCCTTTGAGAACCGCTATGGCTCCCTCCTTTATAAATGGCTTATCAAGTGGTCTTATAACATCCTCATCATAAATTGTTGCCTTTTCAGCTATATCAAAAATTTTCTCACCACTTACCAGAATAGTGTTGTTCAGAAATTTCTTCAGCCTTTTCAAAACAGCAGGAATTCCGCCTGCAGATTCAAGGTCTTCCATGAGATGGCCTCCAACAGGCGTTATGGCACAGATGGTTGGAATTTTTCTTGAAAGCTTATCAAATTCTTCTATATCTAAGGGCACTCCTGATTCCTCAGCAATTGCCTTCAAATGAAGGACTGTATTGGTTGAGCCTCCGAGAGCAAGGTCTACTATAATGGCATTTTTTATGGATTCTTCCGTTATTATCTTTCTTGCTGTTATTTTCTTCTTCACCAGTTCCACTATTTTCATACCGCTTTCAAAGGCAATTCTTTTTTTCTTTGCACTTCCTGCAAGAGCAGTAGCACATCCGGTTAAAGACATTCCTATTGCTTCTGTTAAACAAGCCATTGTATTTGCAGTATAGAGACCCGCACAAGAACCTTCTCCGGGACAGGCAGAAATGCAGAGCATTTCAAGTTCGTTTTCGTCTATCTCTCCTTTTTTAAACCTTCCAACTGCTTCAAATGTATCCTTAACAAGGGAGAGCCTTCTTTTTCCGAGTCTTCCTCCGAGCATGGGACCTGCGGTTACAACGATGGCAGGTATATCAAGTCTGCCCGCAGCCATCAGCATTCCGGGAGTAATTTTATCACAGTTGGTAAGAAGGACTATTCCATCAAGGGCATGGGCTTCACACATTGATTCAATTATATCCGCAATGAGCTCCCTTGAAGGAAGAGAGTAGTGCATTCCGAGATGACCCATTGCAATTCCATCACATATCGCTGGAACTCCAAATGTAAAAGGCTGTCCTCCTCCTGCAAAAATTCCGTTTTCTATGGCTCTTTCAAGTTCCCTCATTCCTGTATGACCAGGAACTATATCTGTCCAACTACTTGCAATCCCTATAAAAGACTTTTTCATTGATGAGGGATGAACTCCTGTTGCGTAAAAGAGGGACCTGTGAGGCACCCTCTCTACACCTTTTTTCACTCTATCGCTTCTCATTAAAACCTCCTTATTTCACAATAATTTCGGGCTCAATCTTTACTTCTGACTTCAAAGACCTCGCAACAAGGCAATGGTCATGAGCTACCTTAATTGCTTTAAGAACTTTTTCTTTTAACTGCTCACTTCTTACCACTACATAAGGCTTAAGAACAACCTCAACGAATTCCATTTTATTTCCTTCTGTTGGTTTCAAAGTTCCGGTACCTTCACACTTCATCTCTTCATATTCTATTTTCATTGCATTCGCCACGGAAATGAATGTCATTATGTAACATGAAACCACCGAAGCAACAAAAAGGTGTTCAGGAGTCCATTTTCCAGAAACGCCGCCAAATTCCGGCGGAGAAGAAGCATCAAGAGGTATTAGTCCTTCTTCCTTGAGAACCGCATTTTTCCCATCTCCTTTTATTCCTTCAACCTTATAATAATATACTTTTTCCATAGTTTTTGAATTTACTAAAAAATTTTTTGTATGCAACAAGTTAAGTTAAATAATTGATTTGTACTGTAATATAGAATGTTCCTTATCTGTGAGTGCCTCCACTTTTGTTTTTTATATACCGAATGGGATGGTGGTAATTGAACCTTTTCATCCAATTACCCCTTTCCCCTCCATGTGTATCTACACTTTTTCTTGACTTTTATAGATTCCTTAAATAAACTCTTTTCATAATGAAGACATTTGTTTTGCTATTTTTAATATCCCTTTCAACGGTTCCAGATGAACTTGAAAAAGAAATGAACCTTACGCTTTCAAGGTCAATAGGTTCTTTAGTAGAAAACCCATCACTACTTGACAAAATAATAGGAACAGGAGAGATAGTTATAATTGATGAAACAATCCGGGAGATTCCGTGGATTTTATCTGCCGGAATAAGGATTAATTCTTCAAAGGAAAAAATCTGGAATGTTATAGCAGATTTCAAAAACTATAATAAATGGGTTCCATCGTGTAGTTCGGTAGATGTTGTTGAATGGAATGAGAGAGTTGTTGACCTTGAGTATCATTTGGGGTTCAAGTTCATTTTTTTGCCTTTCACCGTGGATTATAAAGTAAGGCACTACCATCATCCTCCGATCAGGACAGACTGGGTTGGAATGGGAGGAGAGATAGAAAAGACATATGGCTGGTTTGAGGACATTTTTGTTGATGAAAATCGGACTCTCTTTTTCTACAATGTATGGGCTATTCCCGGTTCAGGATTTTTGAAAAAACTTTACGAAAAGTATCCATTTCTTGATATGGGCATAAGTATATCAGCAGGTGCTGTTTATGCGAAAAAACTGAAAGACTATGTTGAAAAGGAGAACGCAGGCGCACAACAGCATAAAGATGAAGCTACTTTTTCTGAGGAGGAAGAAGTAAATGTGATGAAGGAGTTTGCAAAGAAGGGACCTGTTCTTCTCTTTTCTTTAGGGCAGGGAAACATTATGGACATTTCAAGCTGGATAAGGTTGAATGTTCCTCAAGAAGAGGCTTTTGACATAATTTCTGACTTTTCTTCATACAAATATTTTGAACAGATGCTTGAAAAGGTTAAGGTTCACGAGAAGAAAGATGAAAGTGCAAAGGTTGAGTTCAAATATGATGTTAGGATAGCGATAATAAAGGTGAGCCCGAAATTTACTCTTGAATATGAATTGAAAAAGCCACACCTTATAAGCTGGAAATGCCTTGAAGGTGATAAGTATATTCCGAAGGGATTTTTCAAGTTCTATCCGATGGATGACGGAACTACCCTTGTGAACTACAGGGTTACATACGATGCTAATGAACTCGGTAAACTTGTATCGCTTGTTCTGAAGGTTCTTCCTGAGGGAAACCTTGCACTCAATTCCTATATTACCCAGCAAACATTGAGGGATTTGAGAGATTGGGCAGAGCTTCCAAAAGATAAAAAACTGGAAAAAATAAAGAAGATGGAGAAAAAGAAGGGCTACGAATGAACGAACTCCTTCTCCTTTCAGGAAAAAAACTTGCAGAACTTATAAGAAAGAGAGAGGTTACATCCGAGGAAGTGGTGAGGGTTCATATAGAACACATAAAAAAAGTTAATCCGATTTTGAACGCAGTGATAAAGGATAGATTTGAGGAAGCCATAAAAGAAGTAAAAAAAGTGGATGAACATCTGAAGGGCAATCCTGATGAAGTCCCACCTTATTACGGTGTTCCATGCACAATAAAGGAAAGTTTTGCTTTCAAAGGAATGCCCAATTCGGGTGGTCTTTACTCAAGGAGAAACTTTATTGCAAAAAAAGATGCTCCAACTGTTAAAAGGTTAAAGGACGCAGGAGCAATTCCTCTTGGTATTACGAATGTTCCGGAACTCTGTATGTGGATGGAAACAAACAATAAAATTTACGGAAGGACAAACAACGCATACGACAGGAGGAGGATTGCTGGAGGAAGTTCCGGGGGAGAGGGAGCAATAATAGGAGCTGGTGGTTCTCCATTTGGTCTCGGCTCAGACCTTGGAGGCTCTATAAGACTTCCTGCATTTTTTAATGGTATTTTTGGGCACAAACCCACTAACGGATTAGTTCCAAACACAGGACAATTTCCATCCACAGATGGCGAAGCCTTAAAATTTCTTACACCTGGTCCACTTGCAAGAAGGGCTGAGGATTTGATGCCTTTATTGAAAATTCTTTCTGGCCCCGATGGTAAGGACCCATATTGTGAAGAGGTTGAATTGAAGAACCCTGAAGATGTGAAGATGGAAGAGATAAGGGTTTTCAGCATTGAAGACAACGGATTAATACCGGTTCGTTCATCCTTAAAATCAGTTCAGAGAAAATGTGTTGAATTTCTGAAAAGAAAGGGAAAAATGGTAAAGGAGATAAAAATTAACGAACTCAAATTTTCTTTTCTAATATGGTCAAGTATGCTCAATTCTGCGGAGAAAACTCTTTTTAAGGTTTTGATGGGAGGTGGTAAGGCAATCCATCCTTTCATTGAACTTATAAAATGGATTTTCGGAATTTCTAAACACACATTCCCGGGAATTATGCTTTCCATCTCAGAGGGATTTAGATTTCGTCCAGTTCTAAGAAGGTTTGTTGAGATGGGTAACAGGTTGAAAGAGAAAATCGATGACCTCCTCAAGAAGGACGGCGTTATTCTTTATCCCTCCTATTCCAGACCAGCTCCATTTCACAATCGTCCACTTTTAACGCCAATTGATTTTGCGTATACGGGAATATTTAATGTTCTTCGCCTTCCTGTGACACAGGTTCCACTGGGTTTATCAAAAGATGGGGTTCCACTTGGTATTCAGATTGTTTCCAATTCCTATAACGACCACATTACCATAAGACTGGCGATGGAATTTGAGAAGGAATTCGGTGGATGGAGACCGCCTGAATGGGTAGAAAAGCTCTATGAAGGTTGAGAAAGAAGAAATTAAAAAATTGGTGATGGAGCATCAGAAGGAAGGTAAAATTTCGTGCAAGAAGGCATTTGAGATAGCGGAGTCATTAGGGGTTCCTGTTAGGGATGTTGGCAATGCAATTGAGGAACTCGGCATAAAAATTGTTGGTTGTCAACTCGGGTGTTTTTAAAATGATTTCTTTTGAAGAGGCAAGAGAAAAAATTATTTCGCTTCTGAAAACCCTCCCCGCCATAACCATTCCGGTGGGAGAGAAATGTGTAGGAATGGTTTTAAGAGAGGATGTAAAAGCAAAGGAGAATATTCCTTCATTTAGACGCTCCGCGGTTGATGGATATGCAGTGATTTCCGAAGATACCAGTGGAGCATCTCGTGAAAATCCTGTAAAACTTTTGATTGCCTGTTCTGTTTTTCCAGGAGGATTTTTAAAGAAAAAGTTAAAAAGAGGAGAAGCATGCCTTATCTCTACAGGTGCACCCGTTCCAGATGAAGTAGATGCGGTTGTTATGGTAGAGGATACAGAGAGAGAGGGAGATTATGTTAAGGTATATAAAGAAGTAAAGAGTGGAGATAATGTGGCACCTGAAGGGGAAGATGTTCTGAAAGGAGAGGTTGTGCTTAAGAAGGGAAGGATTCTTTTACCTCCTGATATAGGAATGCTTGCAAGGGTTGGGAAAAAGGAGGTCAAGGTTTCAAAACCTCCCGTTGTCAGCATTGTCTCTACTGGTGATGAGATTGTTGAACCCTGGGAAAAAAAGGGGAAGTGGCAGTTATATGATGCAAACTTTTTTACTATTTCTTCCGCAGTCTATTTAATGGGTTGTTCTCCTTTATTTACAGGAAGGGCAGGGGATAGAAAACCTGATCTTGACAGATGCTTCAAAAAGGCACTTAAAGGAGACCTCATAGTTTTTACAGGCGGAGTATCAATGGGTGAACCTGACCTCGTCAGGGAGGTTTTATTTGAAAATGGTGTTAAGGAGATTTTCTGGAAGGTAGCTATCCAGCCCGGAAAACCTCTTTTCTTCGGTCTTCTTAAAAACAAAAAGCCTGTATTTGGGCTTCCCGGAAATCCTGTTTCAGCATTTATAACATTTATGATGTTTGTTAGACCAGTACTGTATAAGATGATGGATGCGGAATTTAAGGAGTTTGAGATGAGGGCTTATCTTGATGGTGATGTTAAAGGAAAAAAGGATAGAACTGTTTTTCTCAGGGGATATTTCTATCTCAAAGATGGAAAAACCTATGTTCGTCCTCTTTCATTTCAGGGCTCAGGGATATTGAAGTCTCTTACAGAGGCAAATTGTATAATTGTTCTTAAAGAGGGGACTACCGTTGTTTCTCAAGGTGAAGAGGTAAAACTAATTACCTTCAGGTTTATTTAAAAATTCATATGTGATATAAAAATAATTATGGATTTTAAGAAGGAACTCCTGATTGGAGCTTGTTTTTACTTTTTTCTTGCCCTTTTATTCTTTTCACAATTACTTCCCGGAGGAAAGACATTTATTCCGGCAGATGTTCTTGACCAGAACTATTTATATCCGCCAAGGGAGAAGAAGATTTTTGTTCTTTTTGAAAGGTGGGAGGCGGTAATACATTCATATCCCAACGATGCTTTTTACAACAGCGAGTTGAAGAAGGGAAATTTCCCTCTCTGGAACCCTTATCTTTTCAGCGGATATCCATTATTTGCGAACGGTCAGAACGGTTTTTTAAATCCCTTCAAAATTTTATTTCACCTTATACTTCCACCCCACAGGGCAAGGGAGCTGTTTCTCTTTGTCCATTTATTTTTCACAGGCTTTTTCACATTCATCTTTTTAAGGAAGATGAACCTTTCACTTTTTCCTTCTCTCCTCGGTGGTTTTATCTGGAGTTATAATTGTTTTAATGCCACTCTGTTTCAGCACGAATATGTTTATTCAATAGCACCGTATATTCCACTTCTTTTTCTTTCCTATGAAAGGGCGATAAAGGAAAGCAATTTTTTTTGGAGGGGTATTGGCGGTATATCCTTCGCCTTGATTATTCTCGGAAAACACCTGAATTACAGCTTTTACGGTCTGATTGGCTTTCTTGCCTTTGCAGTTTACCGGATTTATCAGGGACCTTACACAAGGGCGTTTATAGAGTTCCTGCTCATTACATTTATTGGCTTTTTTATTGCTTTTATACAGCTTCTTCCAACCATTGAACTTATACTTCTTTCTTCACTTCAAAGACCCCAGGAATACCATTCCCTTCCAGTAAAGGCAATAGCACAGTTTGTAGGGGTTGCATTTTTTCATCCACTCATATATGACGCATCCTTTCACAAGGTCAATCTCTACCACCCCTACAATCTGTATCAGACCTGTGGATTTACAGGGAATCTCGCAGTATTTCTTTCCCTTTTCAACCTTTTTTCTAAAAAAAGAAAGAATGATGGTCTCTTTTTCCTCGGTTGTGCTTTTATTTTTTATCTCATTGCCTTTTACACCCCTTTAACAAGGATTTTTGAAAGCATATTTCCTTTTGTAAAAAAGACCGTTCCTATAAAAACCCTTTATATAGCAGTCTTTTCCATTTCCATTGCCGGTGCCTACGGACTGGAATGCCTTTTGAATGAAGAAAGAGGAAACTGGCTGGCTGTTATAATCTCATCCATTTTCATTTTTGGTGTGGGAATAATAGCAGTAAAAGTAAAGGCTGATTCATATCCACAGGGATGGTTTTATCTCCTCAATCCAGCAATTGTCAGTCCAATAATTGTGGTTCTTTTTTCTGCCTTTCTTTTTACATTTCCACTTTCCTTTCTATCAAAGGGAATTCTCTCACTCTTCATTTCTTTTGTTGAATTGTTCCCTCTTGCCATCCTTTACAATCTTCCAGTTTCTTCGAAACTCCTTGATGTGAAAAACACCTATTTTGATTCAATAAAAAAGGAAATCGGTTATTACAGAATGACTGGAATTCAGGCAAATCTCTATTCCCTTCTTTCCATTCAATCACCGGATGGCTATGAAAGCCTCATTCCGGATGTCTATTTCTTTGCAATAAAAGAAAAAATTCCAACCGACCCTGCTGATATGAGATTGATTTCCATAGGCAACATAGAATACCCGATGGCAAGACTTCTGGGGGTGAAGTATATCATAGGAACTGACAGGAATTATAAAATTCCTGAGGATAAACTTGAGAAGGTTTTAGATGGTGATGTGATTATCTATAAACTTAAAGATGTTCTTCCGAGAGCTTTTGTAGTTGGAAGGTCAAAAAAGTTAGAAAGTGAAGAGATGAGGAATATGGTTCTTGAAGGATATGACCCGCTGAACGGAGTTCTTCTTGAGGAGGATGTTGAATGTGAAGGAAAAGGAGGAAGTGCCGAAATCCTTTCATATGAACCCGAAAGGGTTGAGATAAAGGCGGAGGTTAATGGAAAATGTGGATTCCTCGTTCTTTCTGATACATTCTATCCGGGATGGAAGGTTTATGTTGATGGAAAGAGAGAAAAAATTTACAAGGCGTATGGTTTCATAAGGGCTGTAAAACTAACAGGGGGTTCCCACAGGGTAGAATTTAAATTCAGCCCTTTGAGTGTGAAAATTGGAGCGATTTTTTCAGTTATCGGTATTATGATTGCCATTTCGTTTCTGTTCATGGGAAAAAAACCAGAGCCTTTTCCAGTAAACCCTCAGGAATTCAGATTTGATGCGAGAATTCTCCCTTCCTTTATATTACTTATTCCCATCTTCTTTTCTTGGTTTTTCTTTTTTAGAGAAGTTATTGGGCTTATGCATTCAAGATGGAATACGGTTATGTCCGCAACACTTCTTTCAAGAGGAAAAGAAGAGGAGGCATTGTCCCATTTAAAAGATGCTTTGAAAGATAAATATGTCTATCCAGAAGCTTATCTCAAGATGGGTCTCTTTTTACTGGAAAAGAAATCCTTTGTGGATTCAATTTTTTATCTATTAAAAGCCCTTTCTTATTATCCATCACTGCCCATTATTTACAGAGCACTTTCCGAGGCATATTTTTATATTGGCGAGATAAATCTGTCCATAGATTTTGGAAAGGCATATTATGAGATGAATAAGTCTCATGAGTCAGCGGTCTGGTTTGGAATACTTCTTTTGAAGGCTGAGAGGTGGAGGGATGCGTTTAACTTTTTGAAAACTGTGAAAAAATATTATGGTGATTCTCCGATTATCCTTATACTTTACGGACTTGCAAATATGGGAATAGGGAATGTAGAGGATGCCCTCTTTTTCTGGCAGAAAGGTTTTTATCTTTTAAAGGATTTACCACCAGAATTTATAAAGGAGCTCAAAGACCTCTTGAGAACCATTCCAGATGAATATAAAACACAGAGAGAAGAACTTTTAAAAATGTTCCGGCAATGAAGACTTTTGTGGTTCTTCCCGCATTCAATGCAGAGAGGACCCTTAAAAAAACATACGAGGAAATTCCGTTAGAATTCCGAAAGAATCTTATTCTTGTAGATGATGCAAGTACAGATAGAACCATTGAGGTTGCGAGGGAGCTGGGTATAGATTCAATAAGGCATGAAAGAAACATGGGTTATGGAGCGAACCTCAAGACATGTTTTACAGAGGCAATAAAAAGGGGAGCGGAAATAATTGTTGTGCTTCATCCGGATTATCAGTATGACGGAAGAAAGATTCCCGCTCTAATTCAGCCGATAGTGGAAGGTTCTGCGGAGGTTGTTCTTGGGTCAAGGTTTCTTGGGGTTGACCCGAGAAAGGGGGGAATGCCCTTTTATAAATACATTGGGAACAGGTTTCTCACAACGATTCAGAACCTTGTTTTTGGACTTAACCTTTCAGAATATCACACCGGATTAAGGGCATATAAGGTGGAACTTCTGAAAAAAATTCCATTTATGAAAAATTCCAACTGGTTTGTTTTTGACAGTCAGATTCTTGCGCAGGCAATCTCTCTTGGAGCAAGGATAAAGGAGATTTCCGTTGAAGCGAGATACCTTCCCGACAGTTCCACGGTCAATTTTTTCCAGAGTGTGATTTATGGGTTAGGAACACTTCTGGTTCTTCTTAAATTTTTGGTATGTAAAAATAAAATGATTACCTCAATTTAATCCACCATCTTCCTCCCCATAATTATAAATCCTGTGTGAGAGACCATTCTTTCATAGGGTCTTGTTCTATTTTCCCTTGCCAGAATTTTTCTCATAAGAATTTCAAAGGATTCTATGAAACCAAATCCCGCTTTTTCCATGGCAATTTCTGTTTTTTCCAGCTGATTGAATGTAGGAGAAAGGCTGAGCAATATTCCGCTGTTTTTTAAAGCCTTTACCGCATGTGGAACCGCTTCCCATGGTTCAGGAAGGTCAAGAAATACAGCATCAACCCCTTCCACATAAAATCCCTCGGAAATGTCCCTTTTCTGGAAGACTACAAATTTAGATAGATTTGCTTTCTCAAGGTTTTTTCGGGCGAGTTCAATAAATTCCTCCCTGTTATCGTAAGAATAAACTATTCCGTCCGGAGCAACCGAATGGGCGAGGGCTATTGTTAAAGCACCTGAGCCACAGCCCATTTCTATCACCCTTGAACCATTTCCAATACCAGATTTCAGTATCATTATTCCTATGTCCTTTGAATACATTATCTGGGTTTTTCTTTTTAATTTTAGAATTCTGTCAGCAAGGGTGGGGCGAAAGACTCTTACTCTGTAGTCCTTATTTGTTGTCACAGAACACCCATAGGGTTTTCCAATTATTGAATTGTGCTCAATTTTTCCCTTATGAAATGAGAAAGATGAATTTTCTTTTATTTCAATTATGAAGAACTTGTCCTTTTCAAGATAGATTAAAACCTCATCTCCTTCTTTTATTATCTCAGTCCCCATTTTCTTCTCATCGTCCATTCAATTATTATTACACAAAAAAAGATAAATATAAAAATTGAAGAGGTCCAGATTTCTTTTATTTCCTTTGAACTTTCAATCCTTTTTCTCTTTGAGATGAATTTAGCCTTTTCGGGTTTGAATTCATCCAGTTCAAAAAACCTTCCACCACTCAAACTTGCTATCATTTCAAGCAATTTCTCGTTGACTTTAAAGTTTTTAAATTCAAGTTCTTCTTCCCCTTTCAGGGGATAAAATGTTTGAGCATTTCCCCTCTCAGCTGAAATTATGGAAGGGGAGGGGATATCATCTTTTTTCAAAATTATTTCTCCACTTTCAACTGATGGGAGAAGGGCATCCTGCTGCGCTTTA
>JBBIVP010000050.1:8206-11625 GCA_037439705.1 bacterium | reverse complement strand
AAGATGGCAGAGGACTTATCTTCAGCATATCTTTTTCTGAGGGACATAGAGAGGGCTTTAAGGTTATATTATCAAAGGGAAGAGGATATGTTGACTGAAGAGATAATGGATAGCATACTACCCATCATGAAAATTAAAGTCGAAAATCCCGTAAAAGAGATAGAAAAGAACAGGGAAATAATAAGGAGGTGTATGATAAAAGTTTTTTATGGAGAATAAGGGAGAAATAAAAGAGGGGGAAATTCCTTACCTTTTGATGGATTTAAGCAGAAAGGGATGGACAGGAGTACTGTATGTAGAGAAAGAAAAAGTAAAAAAGGAATTTTACATAAAGGATGGAAAGGTAGGTTATTCAAGGTCCAACCTTTTGAGTGAAACATTGGGAAGGGTAATGCTTTCTTCAGGTTTGATAAAAGCCTCAGAGCATGAAAAAACGCTTGAGATAATGAAGGAGAAAAAAATAAAGTGGGGAGAGGCAATCAGAGAAATTGGTTATAAGGGAGATATATCAGAAGCCCTAAGGCTCCAGATTGAAATGAGGGTTAAAGACATTTTTCTGTGGAAGGATGGAAGATGGGAGATTTTAGAAAAGGAAATAGAGGAAAGTAAGTTTCCTTTCTGGTCTGAAATGGATATGGTTTATCTCATTTCAAAAGGAATCTCTATTATGGATGAAACTTTTTTCATAAGAAACAGGGAGAATTTTTTGAATTCTGTTTATGTGAAAGGAATCCTCGATAACAGGGTAAGGATTCCTCCCTCTGTAGAAAGACTTTTTAATGGTGAGTTTCTGGGAAAGGATTTTGTAAAGGCAATAGGAGATGAAAAAAAAGGTTTAATGGTTCTGTATTTTTATGATGTGGTTGGTGTGATAAAAAAGATGAGGGGAAAAAAGATAAGTGAAAAATCTGTAAGAAAGGAGATTTTTATTCCTGAGGAGGAGAGGGGAATATATGAAAAATTGTTAGAAAATTTCAATTTTCTCAAAAGTGCTTCATTCTTTGAAAGGCTCGGGGTAGAAAAAAATACTACAATGGATGAAATAAAAAAGAGATATTATGACCTCGCGAGAGAGTATCATCCAGATCGGTTTCACAGCTTTAAAAGCGAGGCTATAAGGGACATGGCAGACAGGATTTTTACTCTAATAAATGATGCATATAATGTCCTTTCGAACCCACAAAAAAGAGAGGAGTACCTTTCTTTCAATGCTCAATCCACTGATTTCGTACTTGAAAAGAAGGAAGATATAATTTCAGCAGAACTTCAATTTCAGAAAGCAGAGGTTCTTGAGAAGAAGGGAGACTTAAAGCAAGCACTTGAGTTTTACAAATGGGCGTGTAAACTTAATCCTGATGAGCCTTTGTACATGGCAAAAACTGGTTGGACTGAGTACAGACTTGGCAAGAGGAATAACGATTTGATGATGACAAAAGAAGGAATGAAAAAGGTTTTTAAAGCTTATTCACTCTCTCCACAGAGTGATACCATTGTTTATCTTGTGGCATCAATATACAGAGCGGAAGGGGATTATAAGAAAACAGTCGAGTTTCTTGAAAAAGTGGTTGCCCTCAATCCATCACATGAACAGGCAAGAATGGAACTTACCATTTTAAAAAGAAAGGGTGGAATATGAAAAAGGCAAAGTATATATGGATGGATACGAAACTTGTGAAATGGGAAGAGGCACAGGTTCATGTTCTCACCCATACCCTCCATTACGGATTTGGAGTATTTGAAGGAATAAGGTTTTACAAACAGGAAAAAGGAGGATCTGCTATTTTCAGGTTGAAGGAGCACATTGATAGACTTTTAAATTCTGCAAAAATTATTGGGCTTCCAGTAGATTTTACAGAAGAGCACATAATAAATGCAATAATTAAGACGATAAAGGAAAACGGGATTGAGGAGGGGTACATAAGACCAATAATTTTTCTCGGAGACGGAGCAATGGGTTTGAATTTCACGGATAATCCTGTGAGATTTTCGGTAGCAGTGTGGGAATGGGGAGCATACCTTGGTGAGGAAGGGTTGAAGAACGGGATAAGAGCAAAAATTTCCTCTTTTGTTAGACATCATGTGAATGCTTCAATGACAAAAGCAAAGGTTTGTGGAAACTATGTAAATTCAATACTTGCAAAAAAGGAAGCAGTGAAAGATGGTTACGATGAGGCAATAATTCTTGATACGGAAGGGTATGTTTCTGAGGCATCAGGGGAGAACATCTTCATTGTAAAAAACGGGATTATAAAAACTCCTCCCCTTACATCAATTCTTCCCGGTATTACAAGGGATTGTATTATTGAGATATCAAGGGATTGCGAAATTCAACTGATTGAACAGAGGTTTACAAGGGATGAACTTTACATAGCAGATGAGGTCTTTTTTACAGGTACTGCGGCGGAGATCACTCCTGTTAGAAGTGTTGATGAAAGGATTATAGGAAAGGGAAAGCCAGGAGAAATAACAAAAAAATTGCAGGAGATATTTTTTAATGCGGTTCGGGGAAAAGACGAGAGATATAAAAAATGGTTATGGAAAATAAAGTAAGGAGGTGAGATATTAGTGAAAATCTATGTGGATGGTGACATAGAAAGAGGTTTGAAGAAGCTTAAAAGGGATTATGAACTCAATGTTCTTCCTGCCATAAAAAGGCATCAGTTTTATCAGTCAAAAGGGCAGAAGGAAAGAGCACGCGCTCAGAAGACTATGAAGAAATACAAAAGGCTTTTCAGAAAATTAAAACAGAGAGGATTCTGAAAAGGGTTCTAAAAAAAATAAAATTTCTTCTTGAGATAGGAGGAGGGATAATGGGTAGTTTTCTTCTGTTTTTTCCTTCGTCATTAGTTGCATGGATAATTTATTTAGTTGACAGGAAGTATAAAAAAATTGCGGAATATAACCTCAAATTAACCGGATTCGTGGCTGAAAAGGAAATTTCTTATTTTGTTAGAGCCATTTTTAAGCACTTCATTTTGTTTTTGAGAGAACTTCTTACTTTTTACTTTTTCCCCAATAAAATTCTGAAAAGGTGCAGATTTTTTGAACTTGACCCCTTTAATGGTCAGAGGATATTTTTTTCAGCCCATCTTTCCAACTGGGAAATTATGATATATGCTCATGCGAGATTAAGAGGAAAAATTGCCATTGTAGGTAAGAAGTTAAAAAATACCTATGCAGACAGTCTGTTGAAGATGTTGAGAAGAAAAGGAGGAGTTGCTGTTATACATCCTGATGAGCCTTTTAAGATAATGAGGTTTTTAAAAAGGGGCTACAGCATAGGATTCCTCATTGACCAGTACCCGGTTGGAGAAAATTATTGTGAGGTGGATTTTTTAGGGCTAAAGACAAGATGCACAACTGCCCCGGCAAGATTGTCCATCCTTACAGGTATTCCTATGCAGGCAGGATTTATGGTG
>JBBIVP010000050.1:0-8196 GCA_037439705.1 bacterium | reverse complement strand
AAATGGTAAATTTTACGATGTAATATATGGAAGAATAATTAAACCTGATGGCAAAACTCCCGAAGAAATTATGAGACTTGCAACAGAAATTATAGAGGAGGAAATAAAAAAACATCCTCATGAGTACCTGTGGTTTCACAGAAGGTGGAGGAATTAATGAACTGGAAAGGAATTTTTCAAAAGATAGGAAGGTTGAGGGTGATTGCAGGATATATCTTCGTTTTTGTTTTTTTCATATTCTCAAAACCTGATTTCTCTCTGCTTTATCTCGCTCTTCCTTTAATTTTTTTTGGAATTTTTTTGAGGACATGGTCTGCGGGATGCATTACAAAGAAAAAAGAACTTGCTACACGAGGACCGTATTCCATCACCAGACACCCACTTTATTTCGGAAGTTTTCTTATAGGGTTTGGATTTACAATTCTTGGAGGAATTAAATGGACATTTTTGTTTTTGATAGGTTTTTTTATCTTTTATATCCCAAAAATTATTGTGGAAGAGGACTGGTTAAGAAATGCTTACGGTGAGGAATACGAAAGATACAGAAAAGAAGTGCCCCTCTTTTTTCCCAGAACATTCAGGTTTAGAAAGGGCGGATTCAGGTGGGAAAGGGTTAAGAATAACAGGGAATACTATCTATGGCTCGGGGCTCTTCTATTTTTTGGTTTTTATTATTTAAAGGGTAAATTATTTTTGTAATGTTGCCCTGCACTCATTTCTTATTTGCAGAATTCCGTTGAGAAGCCACTGAGGATAATACTTTCCAACCATTTTTTGATAGAGTTCGTTCATTTTTCCTTTCACCTCTTCTATAAATTCTGGAGATTGTTCCATTATTTTCATCCCCTTTTCAATCAATGCCATCTTTGCCTTCTCTTCATCCTCTCTCAAACCTTTTCTCAATTCGGGAAGATATTTATTAATTATTTCTTTGATTATCTTTTTATATTCGTCGGGAAGAGAATCGTAGACCTCTTTCTTCAGCAGTAAAATCGCGGGTGCGTAAGCTCCGCCAGCCTTTTCCACATCCGTCATATATTGTGTCTGATTATACCACTGGAGGGCTATACAGGAGTAATATGTTGCAAACACAGTATCAACAATTCCTGTCTGAAGGGCTGTATATACATCTGGCAGTGATAATGGAACAAGCGTTTTTATCCCGTAAATATCCGCGATAAGATTAATTGCTTCAACTCCTGACCATAACCAGAACTTTATTTTTCCAAAATCATTGAAATTCTTAATTTCTTTCTTGCTGAAAAATACGCTGAATCCAACATCAGCCCTTCCAAGAGGCATAAATTCCTTTTCCATAAATATTTTTTCAATTATTCCCCATGCTTTATCAAAGACGCAGTCCACTTCATCATAGTTATTGAAAAGATATGGAAGTGAAAAGACCATTGTTTCAGGGGCGATTTTTGAGAGACCAACAGAGAGCATTGCAAGCCCCTGAATCTGACCGAGTTTTGCCTTTCTCACAAGGTCCGGTTCATCTCCCATTACTGCACCAAAATACCATATATTTTTGATATCACCATTTGTTCTTTTCTCTATCTCCTTTGATGCCTTATTAACCGCTTCTCCCCACCTTGTAGCCTCAGGAGAAATGGTCGCCCACTTTATTTTGTATTTTGGTTTTTTTTCCTGCGCATTCGTTATACCACAGAAAAGGATGAGGTATGTCAAAATTTTAATTACCCCTTTCACAATTAAAGGATAAAACATCTGAAAATAAAATGTCAAGAGAAATTTTTACTCCGAATTCTGTAGTAACTGACCCAGACGAATTCTTTATTGTTTGAGAATATGTCTCAATTTACAATTATTATTTTTCCATTCATTGCTTCGTTTTTGAGGCACACAATAATTTTTGAGGTAAGTTTTTTAATGAGTTTTTCGCTCTTAACAGAAGGAATTATGCGCCCTGGAGCAATGCCGTTTACCCGTATATTTGGCGCAAATTCAATGGAGAGCCTTTGAGTAATTAATTTCAAAAGATGCTTGCTCATGAGATAGAAAAAATCTGGAGAAAGGAGATTCATCCTTTTTATCCTTATGTCAAGAATGTTTATTATTTCTCCATTTTCAATCCTTTCTCTAAATTCCATACATAAAAAATACGGAGTCCAGGTGTTAATGATTAAATTTTTTAAGAACTCATCATAGTTCCTCTTTTCTGGAGACTTATAAATTGAGGCATTGTTTATCAGAATTGAAAATTTTCCATCAATTTTTAACGCTTTCTCAATAAATTTTTCCCTTTCGTTCCTTTTTTCAAAATCTGCCTTTATTTTATAAGCGTTTACTCCGAACCCCCTTATCATTCTGCAAAGGTTGGTGGCAGATTTTTCAGCGTTTTTATAGTGAATTATCACATTTACTCCCTCTTTTGCCAGGGCAATGACGATTTCTCTTCCTAACTTGCTCGTTCCACCTGTTATTAAAGCGGTTTTCCCTTTCAGGGTTTTCAACTATTTTTCTTTTCGTAGGTTTCCGACCACACTTATAACATACCTGTCCGGAGTTATATATTTTCTTATAACCTTCTTTATATCCTCCACTTTTACTCCTTTTATGTAGTCCTCGTAATCTTTAAATCCTCTGTATCCGAGTTTGTAAAACTCACTTCTTGCAAGGACGTCAGATTTTGCTGAACTGTTTTGAAGCCATATCCAGTAGTTTCCTGTTAGCATGTTCTTTGCTCTTTCTAACTCTTCCTCTGTCATGGTTTCTTCCAGTTTGCTCAGAACTTCTCTTATTCCACTTAATGCCTCCTCATACTTTGACGGGTCACATCCTAAATACACTGCTATATATCCTGGTTCAGAACTCCTGAAGGAAATACTTGTAAGGGCATATGCGAGGGCTTTTTCATCCCTTAATTCACGGAATATTCTTCCTCCCTGTCCGGACATAATTCCATCAAGCGCGATGAGTGGATAGATATCAGGATGATTTATCGGAACGGTGAGAAAACCAAGCATTATGTGAATCTGATTCCTCTCTACTTGTTTCACTACCTCCTCAACCCTTGATGGGGGAAGAGGAAATGGGGCAGATTTAGAAGTTGGTTCTCCTTTTTCTACTTTGTTTAAAGCATTTACTAAATAATTTTCAAATTCCTCATCAAAATCACCGACAGTTCCTAATGTTATATTTTCACCCACCATTATTTTTTTCCAGAAGTTAATGAGGTTTTCTCTTGTGATAGAAGCGACAGATTCAGGAGTTCCTAAAGGATTGAATCTGAAAGGATGGTTTTTGTAAAGTCCTTCCTGAAGCCCATCTTTAGCAAGTGAAGGAAGATAGTCCTCTCTTGCTTTTATATCATCAATTATTTGCTTTCTTACCTTTTCTATTTCTTCATCGGGAAATGAAGGGTTGAGAAGAATTTCCATAAGGAGGTTTATACCATCTTCTTCAAATCCCTTTAAAAATGAGATTCCTATAGTGAATGAATCGCTTCCCGCAGACGCCGAAAAATTTCCTCCTATTTCGTCAAGTTTTTCCATCAGTTCATCCTGAGAAAATTTTTTTGTTCCCCTTTGAAGCATTCGGGCGATGAAATTTGAAATTCCTACTTTATCCTCTGGTTCAAACAAAACTCCACCTTTTAAATAGATTGATATGTCTATAATTCCGATGCCTTTCATTTTTTTCGTAAGGAGAACAACGCCGTTTGAAAGTTTAAATTTTGTTATTCCATCATTCAGACTCTCTTTTGTCTTTATTCCTTCTTTTTCTTTCATTTCCCAGCTTTCCTTTATCCATTTCTGGAAGGTTTCTGTAGTTATTTCTTCGCTTCCCCTTTCAAGAAGAATACCTGCTGTTAGGTTTTCAATCCTGAAATATGTTTTTAAAACCCTTTTTATGTCTTTGAGTGTAAGGTTTAAAATAGATTCAATGTAGGAATTCATGGCTAAAGGATTTCCAGAAAAAGATGTAAAGAAACCGATTTCTCTTGCCAATGAATCAGCCCTCTGATTAAGAAGGAGGTAATTCTTGATGACAGATATTTTTGCGTTCTGGAGGTCATTTTCCGTGATGAGCCATGCAAAATTTCTTATTTCTTCTATCAATTCTTTTGTTACCTTCTGGATGTTTTCTTTATTGAGGGTGGCACCTATGATGAAGATTCCATTATCATAGGGAGTATATGAATAGGAAAATATGTTGTTAACGAGGTTCTTTTTTAAATAAAGTTCCTTACTCAATCTTGAAGAGTAAAGTTGGGTAAAGATAGTGGCAAGAACATCAAGAGCGGGAGCATCTGGATGGGAAAGGTTCACTGTGTGAAAACCGAGTATCAATCTTGTTTCTACAAAATTTCCTTTTATTACAAATGTTCTCAATTCTTTTTGAGGGGGTTCCTGAGATCTTTTTCTTTCATTCCCTTTTTCTTTTTGCCATTTTTCGAAGTATTTTTTAACTATTTCGTATGCATTTTTTGGTTCAATACTTCCAGCAATTACTAAAAAGGAATTCCTTGGATAGTGCCATTTATTCATAAAATTTATAACATCTTCTCTTTTGAATGAGGAGATGGTTTCCGGTTTGCCAATAGTAGGTTTTCTGTATGGATGGACTTTGTAGGCGTTTAAAAAGAACTCTTTGTAAAGGCGAATCTCAGGGATGTCTTCCCCCCTTCTCCATTCTTCAAGTATTACCTCAAGTTCCTTGCTCAATTCATCAGGAGAGATAAGGGGTGCAGTTATTACATCGCTTAGAATTTTTATAGCCTCTTCAAAATGTTTTTTGTGAATTGTTATGTGATAAACGGTATTATCGGAAGATGTGAATGCATTTATATAACCGCCAAGTCCTTCAATTCTACCTGCAAAATCCGCTCCCTGAACCTTTTCTGAACCTTTGAATGCCATGTGCTCAAGAACATGTGCTATTCCTTCTTCCTTTTCTGTCTCATCCGCTGAACCCGCTTGAACCCAGAACTGAACCGCTACCATTTCATTCTCGGGGATTTCACTTACAATTACTTTCATTTCGTTTGGTAGGGTGTATACATTTATAGAATATTTGGGCAATGCCTTCTCCATAGCCAAACCTCCGTTTCCAGCAATTAAAAAAAGAGTTATTATTTTTTTCATGGTTTACTTCTGAAACTGTATTTGCATCCGCAATACTTCTGCCTGTAAAGCCCGTATGACTTTGACAATTCCACGCTTCTTTTGAACCCATCCATTTTTTTAAAGTTTTCTCCGTAAAATTCCAGTGTCTTAATTTTTGCTATATTTTTACCTATTTCAAGTATCTTTTCAAAATTTTTGTGAGGACTTATAGAAAGGGTAGTAGTAAAAATTTCAATTCCATTGGTTCTTGCTATATCAGCAGTCTTTTCAAGTCTCATGCGATAGCATTCAAAGCACCTTTTAGCTCCTTCTGGTTCTTCTTCAAAACCTTTTGTTGCTTCTTCCCACTTTTCCACCTCGTATGCCCCTTCAATAAACTTGAACTTCATAATTTCTGCCACCTTCCTCGTTTCTTCAAGCCTTTTCATGTATTCTTCCTCAGGCCATATACATGGATTGTAAAAAAATCCAATCACTGAAAACTTTTTGGAAAGTCTCTCAACTACAGCAGTAGCATCAGGAGCACAACATATATGAAGTAGTAAGTTTTTTTTAATTTCGGCTTCCATCTCAAAATTTTGTCATGAGTTCTTCTTCTTTTAATTCGTAACACAGGGTATCAATTTTATAGGAATGCTCGTTATAAGCTTTTTCTTTCACAGTCCTGTATTCTGGAGAGTCAAAATAAAGAAGAAGTTCCTCTGAAACGGGATAAATCATTTCTTCTGCTGTCCATCCTATTTTCCTTTCTTCAGAGCCTTTCTTTTCAATAATGCATTCACCACAAAAAGCGAAAGATACCTTTGCCAGCGGGAGATTTTTCAGGTCATCTTTCATCTTCAAAACTCTTCCCTCAGTTTCCGGATTTAAAAAGTGAAGATAATCTATATACATCACAGCATTGTGATAAAACTCTGGAAAGGCGATGAAGCAATCTTTGTTTGTTGCCCGTGCAAGGTTTTCTAATAGTTTCAGAACATGTTTGCCTATTCTTAAACCCGGATACCTCTGTCCGGGAAGACGAGGGAATTCCTCGCTGAAACTCATTTTTACATTCTGAAGGACAAACCATTCCACAACCATGCAGTTTATTTCGGGATTCTTCAGATAGGTTTCTATATTCTTCTTTACCCGGTATCTGCATTCTCCTATTATTATTTCCATAATTCTTTTAGGTTTGGGCTCGGTTTCTTCCTTTAGGTCTATAAGTATTTTCTGTTTCAAAATGTTTTCATGGTCTATTGAAACTTCTACAGGATATAACTCCTTCTTTTTCAATTCTTCTATCACACCTTCTTCTTCAAGTGCTTCATAAATTTCTGCTTCTGTAAATTTTCCAAGCAAAAGATGGGTTCCTCTTTCACATTCAAAAAGTTCTTTTTCAATTTCGTCTTCTTTTATATTTATTGGAGAAATGTTTTTTATTCTTGTAAATGCCCTTATAAATTTCAGCATCTCATTTTTATTCTACACAAATCCTTTTTCCAAAGAAAATTTCAAATCCTCTTTACAGTCCTGAAATTAAAAATAAACATTTTTCTTGAAAATATCAAGAAATTTTGAAATTATTTTTCAGATGGAAAAAGTTGGAATAATTGTTAATGTGAATGCGTCCGGTAATAAGAGGGATAAAGAATTACCATCAAAGATAAAAAACATAATTGGGGACTCGGCTTTTTTGAGAGTAACATCTGAACTTTCAGAACTTAACGATGTGGCACATGAATTTAGTGAAAAAGATATAGAGGTGGTCGGAATTTCCGGAGGAGATGGGACCCTTCATCATACCATTACGAATCTTTTTTACGCATATAAGGCAAGAATCCCAAAGGTTTTTTTTATGTGCGGCGGAACGATGAATACTATTGCCAAGGCAAGCGGGTTAAGGAAAAATCAGTTGGAGGTTCTTAAAAAATTAAAAGAAGCTGTTAAAAGTGGAATTTCCATTCCGGTAGTGAAAAAAAATCTCATTAAAATAGGTGAAAAATTTGGATTTATAGTAGGAGGTGGTCTTGTTTCATCACTTTTGAATGAGTATTATTCAGGAGAGGAGAGGGGCCCCAAGAAAGCTGCAAAAGTTGTGTGGAAACTTGCAAAATCTGCAATAATGAAGGGAAAGGAATATGAGAGGTTATTTCCTGTTGTAAAAGGATTTTTAAAGACTGACGGTGTTTTTCGCACCTTTGAATCCCTAACAGCCTTCTTAGTGGCTACGGTTCACGAGATTGGTCTTGGATTTCGTGTTACATACCTCGGTGGAAAGACGGACAAAGGTTTCCATTTTCTTGCTTCTGAACTTTCTCCCTTTGAATATGTTTTGAGGCTTCCCAAATTATATTTCGGCATTCCCCTGAAAAGCAAAAAGGTTTTTGACCGGATTTGTGTAAATGTTGAAATTGAGTTTGAAAAGGACATTTATTATACTGTTGATGGAGATATGTATTTAACAGAGGGAAAAAGGTTATATGCTGAATTTGGACCATCCGTAGAAATCCTTGTCCTTTAGTCTTCATTCAAATATTTTTCTGCTGGCGAAAAAAGTCTCAAAATAAAAGCTCAATTTTATTTGACTTTTCTTTTTATCATAGTAAATTAAAACATGGTTAAGAAGAGATGGATATTTACACAGGAATCCCCATATTCACCCTTGTAATTTTTGACTCAATGAAAAATGTAAATAAATATATTCTAACCCATTGGTTCTAAATGGAAAGAAGGAAATTCGTAATGGGTATGGCTGGATTTCTTTTTGCTATGGATAAGAATGTAAATGTAAAGGAAACTCCCACAAAAATATCCCTTGTAAGGACAAGGAAGAGAAGTGAAGGGGTTAGAGAGGCTATAAAACTTCTTGGAATAAATCCGTTCCGTGAAAAATGGGTTTTAATAAAGCCGAATTTCAATTCTGCTGACCCCCCTCCTGCTTCCACTCATAATGAGACATTAGAGGAGATAATAAAAATATGCAGGGAATATGGAGGAAGAAAAATTTCTATAGGTGAAAGGAGTGGTTTTGCAGGATTAATAAAAACAGAAGATGTTTTGAAAAAGAAGGGAATATACGAACTTGCTGACACTTACAGGGTGGAAATTATAAATTTTG
>JBBIVP010000049.1:0-12138 GCA_037439705.1 bacterium | reverse complement strand
CTGTAAAAAAACACAACATTTACTTGACAAAATTTCTTACAATAATATAATATAGAAAAGTAGAGGTGAAATTATGGTTAAAATTGGAAAAAGAATAAAAGAACTAAGAGAATTATCCGGAATCAGCCAGCAAAGGCTTGCTGAGATGTTAGGAGTTTCCCGTCCAACAATCTCTCAGATAGAAAGCGGTGAAAGAAAAATTACGGCTGATGAATTGATAAAACTCTCTGAGATATTCAATGTTTCTGTAGAGAGTTTGCTAAATTTAGAAAAAGAGCCAGAGATTATTTTAAGAAAAGGCAAAAAGCCTTCAAAGGTAAAACCTCAAATAAGAATTAATGTTCCTCAGAAGAAGTTAGAAAAATTTAAGGAAGTTCTGCTTTATATCTTAAATAAGGTTGGTTCAAAACCCAATATTGGAGAAACAGTTATTTATAAGCTTCTCTATTTCATAGACTTTGATTTTTATGAGAAATACGAGGAGCAGTTAATTGGTGCAACATATATTAAGAACAGATATGGTCCAACCCCTTTAGAATTTAAAAAAATTGTAAATATGCTAATGGGCAAAGATATTATTAAGGTAGAAACTGACTATTTTGTCTATCCCCAAACAAAATATTTACCATTGAGGAAGCCCGATCTTACCAAACTAAAGGCACATGAAATTGAATTGATAGATGATGTTTTGAATAGGCTTTCAGATATGAATGCGGCTCAGATAAGTGAATATTCCCATAACGATGTTCCCTGGTTAACCACAGAGGATGGAGGAATTATCGAATATGAGTCTGTTTTTTACAGAACCCCTCCTTACTCGGTGAGAGAATACAGTGAAGACATTTAGTAAAATCTCTCGCCTGCCTGAATTTGAAAAAGATGTAAAAAGACTTCTAAGAAAATTCGAAACTCTTGAAGACGACTTAAAAATCTTCATTGAAAAGCAGCTTTACCTTTATCATAAATTAAAAATTGACAATAAGGGAATTTTTCAAATCTCAGGTTTGCAGATTGATGATCCAAAAATCTACAAAGCAAAGAAATTTGCTTGTCGTTCCCTTAAGGGTAAAGGGGTTCAATCAGGCATCAGGGTTATTTATGCTTATTTTGAGAAAGAAGACAAAATTGAATTAATAGAAATTTATTACAAAAGTGATAAGGAAAATGAAGATAGAGAGAGAATTTTAAAACATTATGAAAAACATGAAGGGTGAAAGAATGAAAACAAGAATGGAAGAGAAAATTGCTTATGTAGAAAATTTTAAATCTCAAATCTTAAATCAAAAAATCGCAATTGAAGCCTTGCCACAAGCAATTTTAAGAAAAGTATTTAGAGGCGAGTTATGAAAAGGCTAAATTTGGTTAATACAATAAAAGAATTGGCAAATCATATTTATCATTTCTTGCCTGGTAATCCTCACCCGTATGGAGATCAAAGCATTTCATTTCGTGGAATTGCAAAAAAATTTGGATTGTTAAATTTTTGGCAGGAAGGTAGCAAATTACCAGCAATCATTAATTTTCTTGAAAAGATTTTAGAATATAGGAGCGATCTTTTTTATCCCATTATTGTAGAAATTGTTTATGCAGGTATTAAATACAGGAGGAATAAAGAAAATCCAATAACTCGTGAAGAAATCGAAAAATTTAATGAGCTTTTATTAAAATTGAACTATAAAATCCCTGAGTTATGGGATAAAGATTTTTTAAATTCCCTGCCTTCACCTAAAGAGAAAAGTGAAACTGAAAAACCAGTTGAGAAAGGAAAAGTTAGTATAGAAAAAATAAAAGAGCTACAGAATAAGTTGTTAGATATTGAAAGATTAGAACCAAATAACCTAAATTTTAGTCAATTTTTCTCACTAGGTTAAATGTGTTGATTTTTTCTGCACTTTTCTATTGACTTTTTTGTTTTAGCTTTATTAGAAAAATGAAGAAAGGGAAGAATACTTATTTGGCGTTAGTAGAAAATAAATGGGTGAAAGGATAGGAAGTTTGATTTATCAGCGATAGAGTTATTAGAAAAGTTAAAGCGAGGGTATAAAATTTATCTTAAAGATAGCAAAAGTAGTTTTTCCTAGGATACCACAGTGGTGCTTGAAAAAAAATTAAACAAAATTCTTGATTACTTGGACATAGTGTATAAAATAAGGTAAAAACTTAGGAAATTAGCGCATTGAAAGAAAAAATTTATGAAGTTGAGCCTGTTTTGATGACCATTTTATCTTCTTTTCAGCTTAATCCCAACTGGTTGGTGTCCCTTTCTAAGGCTGAGCAGGCCAGAAGTGAAATCCGAATGCGCTATCAAAAGGAAATACTTGAAATACAGGAACGAATGTATAAAAACAGGGTCAGGGTTAATGATGAAATCGCTCATTCTATTGGTTTGGAATCGGCGGACCAAGCTGAGTTTGTTGATCCCAAAATTGGAGAAATCCAGACTTTAACTTCAACCTATGATAAAACACGGAGCAACGGCAATGGCACATTTATCCAAACAAATGACCCTAATTTTAATACCAATGACCCCTCAATTCAGCAGCATCTTGGTTTTAGCGGAAATTTCACAGAGATGAAAAGGAAATAGAAAATGAGAATATAGAAGTAAACAGTGAAATCAATAATGGTGAAATAAAACAATCTGCTAACACAGCATAAAAAATTTGTACCTTCTTTTATCCGCATACATTATAATATGGAATTGGTCGGTTTGAAAAGTTGATAAAAAGAAAAAGATAAAATATCGGCACAAAAGATACAAAGCATTCTGCACCTTATTTGATTAAATTAAAGTAATCCCTTTTCCTCATACCATTTGATTGTGATGCTTAAGCCCTCTTTTAAACTCACCGATGGTTTATAGCCAATTTTTTTCTCTGTTTCACTTATATCCATTCCCCAGTTATCCTCAAGGAATTCAGGAAGTCTTGATAGGTTCAAAGGATATGGTTTTTTTGTTATAAATGAAGCGGTTTGAAGGAAAAAAGCGGGCGGATAGGCAAGAAATTTTGGGAACTTCAGGAGGATTAATTTTCTTTTTAAAACCTCGGAAAGGATATCCCTTATTTCTTCCCAGGTATAATTTTTTTCATCCCCCACCATAAGGATTTCTCCGGAAGGAAGGTCTTTTTGAATGGAAAGAATTATTGCTTTTACGACATCCTTTACATAAACGAGGTTCAAAATTTTCTTATTAAATCCCGGATGGGGAAGGATACTAAATTTTTTTGCGGTCCTGAATATCTGGTAAAAGTCCATATCCCTCGGTCCGTATATAGCACCGGGTCTTAAAATTACAATTGGAATTTTTTTTGAAAAAGAAAGGGCTACCATATCGCCTTCATACTTGCTCCTTCCATAATGACTTTCTGGAATTCCATTATTTCCGCATGCTGCTAAACTTGAAAGGATTACCAGTTTCTTCAATTTCTTCTCGTATTTTTCGCAGATCTCACATACATTTTTTGTTCCGTCTCTATTCACACGGTAATATTCACTTATCCTCACTGCCTTTGTAATACATGCTATGTGGAAGAAGAAATCGCATTCAGAGATTTCTTTCAATGTCAGCTCTTCAAGAGAACCTTCTACTGTATTTACCCCGAGGCTTGAGATTAAGTCTCTTTTGCTTGTTTTTCTCACAAGGACAGATACCTCAAATCCCATTTTCACAAGCTCTTCTACAAGATGACTTCCTACAAATCCGGTAGCTCCTGTCACAAAGGCTTTCACAATGAGACCTCTTTTTTAATTGAAAATATCCCTCCAAATTTTTAAAATCAACTAAATGCCAAAAAGAGAGGACATAAAGAGCATACTCATAATTGGTTCAGGACCAATTGTGATAGGACAGGCATGTGAGTTTGACTATTCGGGCACGCAGGCTATCAAAGCATTGAAGGAAGAAGGCTACAGGCTTATTCTTGTTAACAGTAATCCCGCAACAATAATGACAGACCCTGAGTTTGCAGACAGGACTTATATTGAGCCTCTTTCCGTTGAATTTTTAGAAAGGATAATTGAAAAGGAGAAACCAGATGCCCTGCTTCCAACACTCGGAGGGCAGACTGCATTGAACCTGGCGGTGGAACTGAAGAAAGCAGACATACTTGACAGGTTTGGGGTTGAACTCATTGGAGCAGATGTGTTTGCTATTGAAAGGGCAGAGGATAGAGAACTTTTTAAAAAATGTATGGAGGAAATAGGACTGGAGGTTCCAAGGAGTATATATGTTGATAATGTAGAAGCGGGAAGGAAGTTCGTTCAGGAGGTTGGATTTCCAGTAATAATAAGACCTTCTTTCACACTCGGTGGAACAGGTGGAGGAGTAGCCTATAACTCTGAAGAATTTGAAGAACTCATGAGATTTGCCCTTGATATAAGTCCGGTTCATAAGGTTCTTGTTGAGGAATCTGTGATAGGATGGAAAGAGTTTGAACTTGAGGTGATGAGGGACAGGAAGGACAATGTGGTTATTATATGTTCTATTGAAAACTTTGACCCGATGGGAATTCATACTGGAGATAGCATAACAGTGGCTCCTCAACAGACCCTTACTGATAAAGAATATCAGAGGATAAGGGATGCAGCAATTAAAATAATAAGAAAGATAGGGGTTGAGACAGGTGGTTCAAACATCCAGTTTGCGGTTCATCCCGAGACAGGAAGAATGCTTGTTATTGAAATGAATCCAAGGGTATCAAGAAGTTCTGCTCTTGCATCAAAGGCGACAGGTTTTCCCATTGCAAAAATTGCAGCGAAACTGGCTGTTGGATATACCCTTGATGAAATTCCAAACGACATAACAAAGGAAACTCCTGCATCTTTTGAGCCAACAATAGATTATGTGGTTGTTAAAATTCCGAGATTTGATTTTGAGAAATTCAGAAATGTGGATGAAACATTGACTACCCAGATGAAATCGGTGGGAGAGGTTATGGGAATTGGAAGGAACTTCAAAGAGGCTTTACTGAAAGCAGTCCGTTCCCTTGAGAGGGATTACTGGGGTCTTCTCGACCAGGTTGAGATGATCGATGGAGAAAGTTTTTATGAGTCAAAACTGCGCTTTCCCAATAAGGAAAGGCTTTTTTATATAGCGGAGGCGTTGAGATTCGGTTTTTCTGTTGAAAAAATTTCAAAGATCACAAGAATTGACCTGTGGTTTTTGAGGGAAATTGAAGATATAGTGAGATTGGAGATAGAACTGAAAAGAAGGGGTATGGGGGGACTTACTGACGAGCTTTTGAGAAAGGCAAAGGAAGTGGGGATTTCTGATAGAAGGCTGGCAGAGCTAATTGTAAAAAAAGAGGGATACAGAACAAAGAAAGAATATACTTCAGCTGTTTCCAAAAAGGAATTTGAGATAATGCTATCAAGAAAGGAAAAGGGGATTGTACCTTCGTTCAAATCAGTTGATACCTGTGCGGGAGAGTTTGTAGCTAAAACTCCTTACATATACTCCACCTACGACAGGGAAGACGAGGTTCCTCCGCTTGATGGTAAGAAAATAGTGATATTCGGAGGTGGTCCTAACAGGATAGGTCAGGGAATTGAGTTTGATTACTGCTGTGTCCATGCCTGCTATGCAATAAGGGAAGCAGGTTATAAGGCAATAATGGTGAACTGCAATCCTGAAACGGTTAGCACAGACTACGATACATCCGACAGACTCTATTTTGAGCCACTCACCATTGAGTACATTTATGGAATTCTTTTAAAGGAAAATCCATATGGAATTATCCTGCAGTTTGGGGGGCAGACACCATTAAAACTCGCCGTTCCGCTTGGAAAATTAGGGTTCAGAATTCTTGGAACACAACCCGAGACGATTGACATTGCGGAGGACAGGGGAAAGTTTCAGGAACTTGTAAAAAGGTTAAATTTGAAACAGCCTGAGAGCGGCGTTGCTTTTTCCTACGAAGAGGCAAGAGATGTTGCCCACAAACTCGGTTATCCTGTGCTCGTCCGTCCTTCTTATGTTCTCGGAGGAAGGGCGATGGAGATAGTTTATAGTGACGAGGAACTGAGGACGTATATGAGAGATGCAGTAAAGGTATCTCCAGAGCATCCCATCCTCATAGATAAGTTCTTAAAGGATGCAAAGGAACTTGATGTGGATGCTTTATGTGATGGAAAAGATGTTTATATAGGTGGAATAATGGAACACATAGAGGAGGCTGGGGTGCATTCGGGAGATAGTGCTTGTTCCATTCCCCCCTTTTCCTTGAGCGAAGAGATTGTGATGGAGATAGAAAAGACCACGGAACTTATAGCAAAGGAACTTAATGTCATAGGACTATTGAACATTCAGTTCGCAATTAAGGATGGGGAAATATACATCCTTGAAGTAAATCCCAGGGCCTCAAGAACAGTCCCCTTTGTGTCAAAGGCAACGGGCATTCCACTTGCAAAGATGGCAACCTTCGTTATGCTCGGAAGAACCATTGGGGAGCTTGGTTTGAAGGGGGTTAAGAGGAAACCTAATTGGAGCGCAGTAAAAGAATCTGTTTTCCCATTTATAAAATTTCCTGGAGCGGATACAATCCTTGGTCCAGAGATGAAATCAACGGGAGAGGTAATGGGAATAGACAGATTCTTTGAAATAGCCTTTTACAAATCACAGATAAGTGCATCAAACAGACTGCCAACTTACGGGAATGTATTTATAAGTGTCAAAGACGAAGATAAAAAGAAGGTGGTCAAAATAGCAAAGAAATTTGAAGAAATGGGATTTAAAATTCTCGCAACAATAGGGACAGCGAATTATTTGAGAAAAAACGGTGTTAACGCAAAAAGTGTTTTCAAGGTTGGTGAAGGAAGACCTCACATTGTGGATATGATAAAAAACGGCGAAGTTTCACTTGTCATTAACACTACATTTGGCGTGCAATCAATCAGAGATTCATTTTCAATAAGGAGAAGCGCGGTTTCATACGGCGTCCCATACTTTACTACCATTGAAGGAGCATTAGCAGCGGTTCAGGCAATAGGATTTTTGAAAGAAAGAGGATTTGAGGTAAAATGTTTACAGGAATACTATGACGAGGTGAAGAATGGAGAAGAAATTTCTCACCAGAGAAGGCTACAAGAAGTTGAAAGAAGAGCTTGAAAGGCTCAAAAATGAAGAACTCCCAGCTATAGCAAAGGAACTTGAAATAGCCCGTTCGTACGGAGACCTTTCTGAAAATGCAGAGTATAAATATGCAAAGGAAAGGCAGGAACAGGTTATGTTCAGAATCGCTCAGCTTGAAAGCCTCCTTTCTACCTGCGAGGTTATAGGTACGGAAGATATAAAGGGAGATGGAGTTGTTTTCGGATGCTGGATAAAAATAATGGACCTTACAACGGGAAAAGAAGGAATTTACAGAATAGTTGGAGAAATGGAAGCAGATTTTAGAAGAGGTGAGATTTCTTATACATCACCTCTGGGAAGGGCGCTAATAGGTAAAAAAGAGGGGGATGTTGTGTCTTTCAGTGCACCTGGGGGAGAAAGAAAGGTAAAAATTTTGGAGATAAAAACTGATGGAAAAGAAGGAATTTAAAATACACAAAAACATGAAAGTTAGGGAACTCCTCAAACTCTATCCCCAAAGTGCAAAAATCCTTTATGAAATGGGTTTTGATTGTTTGAACTGTAAAGGAGCAGATGAGGAGCCCCTTTATCTCGCTGCACAGATGCACGGATGGTCTGAAGATGAATTTATAAAAATTATAAAGAATAAGATTGCAAAAAGAGGAAGTAAAAGGTAAAAGGTCTTCTTTTTCTGTTGAATTCTTTAAAGAGCTATATACTCTTCTTAAGCCCTACCAGATAATTGCAAAAAAGGGATTTGAAAAGGGATACATAATAAAAAATCTTTATTCCTTTTCTTTATCACAGATAGAAAAACTAAAGGAATTTTCAATTCCTTTTGACCTCCTCTCAGAGATTGACAGAATACAGAAGAAAATAGAGGTTTTTGGAGAAAGGTTGAATTCCGAACCCGAGGTTTTAAAAGAGATATATCTCACAATTGCTCGCCTTCTAAAAGACGGAGTTGATTCCTTTGTGAAAACCTGTTTTTACATATTAAAAAAAAGGGTCAATGAAATCAGAGGAATCGGGGAGACAACATCCAGAAGCCTTGAAGAAAGGGGAGTTTATACCCTGAGGGACTTCTTCTTTTTTCTTCCCAAAAAATATCAGGACAGAAGAAATTTTGTTCTCATAAAAGACCTCGTTGAAGGAGTTCCCTCCGCTGTAAGAGGAAAACTGATTGATTTTGGGATGGTGGAATTTAAAAGTAGAAGGGGTTTTTCAGCAGTATTTTCGGATGGAACGGGATTTTTGAATGCGCTCTGGTTCCATTATAAATCCATACCGTTTTACAAAATTCTGAAAAGGGGAGAGGAATACTTCCTTTTTGGTCTTCCATCAAAATACGGGGAAAGGTTTGAGATGGTTCATCCGGAATTGAGGACGGATGAAAGGGGGTTTGGAGAGATTCTCCCTGTATATACGGAAGTAAAGGGTCTTAAAAGAATGAAGTTAAGGGGGATAATGGAGAAACTTCTTGTGGAAAACGAAAATTTCATATTAAGTTGTGTTCCACCCAGTATAGAAAGAAGAACAAATCTTCCTTCCCTTTTCAAATCCCTCAAAAATCTCCATTTTCCGGATAAAGATGAAGACCCTATTAAACTCAATTCTGGCAATTCCATTTATCACAAAAGGTTACTTTTTGAAGAGATTTTTTCCTTTGAACTTGCCATGATGAGAAGGAGGTCTTTGATAAAGGAAAGAAAGGGACCGGTTCTTACGATGAAAGGAGATTTGCCAGAGCACCTTATAAATAACCTTCCCTTTCAGTTAACATCCGCACAGAAAAGGGTTATAGGTGAGATAGAGGATGATTTGAGAAAGAAAAAACTTCTTTACAGGCTCATACAGGGGGATGTTGGCTCCGGAAAAACAGTGGTGGTAGCAATAGTTTCCCTTTATTTCATAGAAGATGGATATCAGGTTGCAATGATGGTTCCAACAGAGATTCTCGCAGTTCAGCACTACAATACAATAAATTCCTTTTATTCTCCCTTAGGGGTAAAAGTCGGAATTTTGAGGGGAGGGATGAGGGAAAAGGAAAAAATGGAGATAGCCCAGGCGGTGAAAGAAGGGAAAATAAACTTTTTAATAGGCACGCACGCACTTCTTGAAGAATATCTGGTTTTTAAAAACCTTGCCCTTGTAATTGTTGATGAACAGCACAGATTTGGTGTTCTTCAGAGGGTTTTCATGAAGAAAAAGGGAGATTCTCCACATCTAATTGTTATGAGCGCCACGCCAATTCCCAGAACCCTTGCAATGACAATATACGGAGACCTTGATATCTCAATAATTGATGAAATGCCGAGAAAAAGGAGGGTTAAAACCCTTCTTTATCATTATAAAGAAATAGAGAAGGTTTGGATGGAAATGAGGGAAGAAGTAAAAAATGGGGGGAGGGTTTTCGTGATATATCCTTTAATTGAGGAGTCGGAGAGCCTAGACCTTAAAAATGCAAAGGATATGTTCGTCAAATTCAAAGAAAAAATTTTTCCTGATTTCAGAATTGGACTCATTCATGGAAGGATGAGGCCTTCTGAAAAAGAAGAAGTTATGTCCTCGTTTAGAGAAGATAAGATAGATATTCTTGTATCCACTACCGTTGTTGAGGTAGGAATAGATGTGCCTGATGCCACAATGATGGTTATTGAGAATGCTGAAAGGTTTGGACTTTCACAACTTCATCAGTTGAGGGGAAGGATAGGAAGGGGAGAAAAAGAAGGAAAGTGCATCCTTCTGACAAATGAAAGGGTAGGGGAAAAGGCATGGAAGAGGCTAAAAATAATGACCGAAACAGACGATGGATTTAAAATTGCAGAGGAGGATTTGAAGATAAGGGGACCGGGAGAAATACTTGGAACCAGACAATGGGGATTTAAATCCTCAGAGATTATTAAATACCTTCAAGATGTGAAACTCCTAAAAATTGCCAAGGAGATGGCAGGTTATATTGATGTGATTCCTGATTGGGAAAAAAAGTTATGTGAAGGGGTTTTAAAAGAGACAAGGGGTGAATTGCTTGAGATAAGTATTACAGGTTAATAATAAGAAATAAAAATTTTTTGTAAAAGGCTTGTTTAAAATTTTTGTTTTCAGAAATTTCTTCTCCTATCTTTATTTTTGTTCAAACCTTTTGAGGGAGTGTGCCCACGATGGGATAAAGGGGGTGAAAATCCTTATTTAAAAATGGAAAAAAATTTTTTCTCAAAGAGATGGATTTTTGGAAAACTTACCTGAATTTAAAGATATAATCTCCATCGGTTTGAAGCCAAAGAAAATATGAAGGATGAGTAATGTATCTCCTTAATTCCTTTTCAAATTCTTTTTCTGAGAGAGGCCATTTATTGCCTTTTGTATCAAAGATTATATACTCTGCTTGAAGTTTATCTCCTGAAATGTGAACCAAGGAGTCTGAATGAATACCTATTATCCCGATTGCTTTTTGCCTTTTCAAATGAGGAATAATATCTACTTGTGCGAGTATTGCGGTATCTGATGGAATCTGTTTTAAAAGTGTATGTCCTATGAGATGGTGTTCATTTATGGAGAAACTCTGTAGATTTCCTATATTCAGTAAAAGTAGGAAAAACGCAATTAAACTTATGTCCACATGTTTCTGTCTTTTGAGTTTCAAGAAAGAATGTATAACTCCACCAAATAAAAATGGGATAATAGGAGCGGAGTAATAAAGTTTCAAGTTGTGTTGGGCCTCTAAACTGCTTGTAGCATTCACTAAATAGGGAACGATGGCAAGAATGAAGTAAGAAGGCTTTAGTAGAGGTAAAAAGAGAAGAAATGCAAGAAGTTTTAAAAGTGGAAGAAGTGAAATGCGATGGATAAAATCAAGGAAAAAATTAAAAATTGATTTGAAAGAATGTGGTGCAGAAATCCATCTGGAAAAATAAGGAGGTGGTCCATGGTTTAATAAGTATAAAGTGGTAAGGGCTATAAAGAACCAGGTAAGAGACAAACATATTGTATACATTCCCAGTTTCCACTTTTTCTTAAATAGGAGATATATTCCAAAGGAGGAGGTATAAATACCAACATCTTCTTTCACCATGAGAGTTAATATAAGAACTGTGATGTATTTTACAATATCTTCTTTTTCTTTCTCAGCATAATAAAATAAAAAAGTTAATAATGGAAGGAAAAGGAGCTCAAAATGAAAGTCGTAATAAAAGCATCTAAGAAGAAATGGATAATTAAGATAAGTAAATGAAACTAAAAAGGACCTGGTTTTTTGTCAAGTAGCATGCTAATTTATAAATTGCATAAGCTCCTGATATGGAAATGATAGCCTGCATTATTAAGAGGAACGGAGTATCCCATATCCAGTAAAAAGGAACAAAAAATAAAAGAATGGGAGTGAAATGAATTTTAAAATACATAACTTCATCAAAGGGATCATACATGAAGTTGCCTCTGGAAGTATTAAACAATACATAATCAAAAAGAGAAAAATCAAAGGCGTGTATGTTAAAAGAAAAATATTGAACTATTTTAATCCATGTGAAAAGAATGAAATATGTCAACATCAAAATCCTCAATGCCGAGGATTTAGAAAAAACATGGAGAATCTTTGAATATCCTTCTTTTAATTTTTTCTTTTTTATTAGCGCAAAGAAAACTATTCCTATTAGATACCAGATCACATATCTGACTCGATGGAAAACAATTTTAAACCCGAGAATGGATATTTGTATTTCTCCTTTAACTATGGTGTAGAAAAATAAGAAGATACCCAACCCTAATGCTATCCCATAAAGTAATGATAAATATTGTCGGCGCATTTTATTAGGAACATTTTCTTATTTTTTCTTCAAATTTCAACAACGCCCCTCGTCTCAATTATTTTTGAGGAAAGCCATGGGGGCGAAACCCATCAAAAACAAATAATATGAAAATCTATTTAAATTTTGAGAAATATCTGTCAATTTCTGGTCTCAGTTCTATTCCCACCCTTTCAAAACAATTTAGAAGCTCCTCATAAGCTCCTGTCCCTCCGAGAAAGTCCCAGAATTCTTCTGCAACTTTCAATTCATTCTCCAGATCTA
>JBBIVP010000048.1:491-12293 GCA_037439705.1 bacterium | reverse complement strand
ACCTTCCCTCCTTAACATCTTCTTTAAATCACTAAAACCTTTAAGCCCTATTCCTTTCAAGGCACTCTCTATCACCAGAATAGAACCCTTTTCATCCAATTTTCTCCAACATCACTCTCTTACTCTCCACTCTTCACCCTTCACTAATTATTATCCCCCTTCCCCCTGGTCACAATGTGTATCTTCTACAAAAAAATTCTTGACTTCTGAAGATTTTTCTGCCATAGTTTAATTATGTGGCTGGCAATTGTCATAGGTTGTGCGATTACCTTAAGCTGTGGTTTTTATCTTCTAGCTCCGCAACTCTCTTTACAATTCTCGGGCTTATCCCTGGAGGTATCAGCCTTTATTTAGAATGGAGGGCAGAAAAATTGATAAAATAGTGGAGGGCGGAGGCCAAGAAGATGAGTGATGAAGGAGATAAAAGACTTGAGGAAATGCACAAGGATACTCATGAGGGGGAACAGAAGGGTTCAAGAGATGATTGAAGTAGTTGTTTTTCCGGGAGTAATTGAAAAAAAACCTCAAATTTTTCAAGAAAATAAAATCGTCATGGTCAAAGGTCGAGTTAACAACAAAGATAGCATCCCAAAAGTCATTTGCAAGAAAACCGAAGAAATAAATGAGAGTTAAAATATGATTGAGCCTAAGAATATAAAAAATCAAAATCTTCCTTTATTTACTTTCTCAAAGCTAAGGGAAGAGTCCTCAATAATCAATAAACTGCTAGAGAAATATCTCATAAAAGATATGAATGATTGGGAAAATGTTAATGCAGATTTAATTATTGCTGATCCTCCCTTCGGAATAGAATTTAATGGAAAACCTACGAATTATCATAGAAATGTTGAAAACGTTGTAGATGGTTATGTTGAATGGAAAGTACCTGAATATGATCAGAAAATTCAACAATTATTAGAATGCATAAATAGAAATTTAAAGGAAAATGGCCAAGCCTTAATTTTTTCGGGATGGAATAATAGCATTATTATTCATGATAGAATTAACCGATTTAAGGAATTAAAACTAAGGGGGAAACTATATTGGGTTTATAATTTTGCCCCGGTTTGTCGGAAAAAACCTTCTCATAACGTGTATGAAATTTTTTGGGTAACTAAAGGAGAAAAATGGACATTTCATAATCGTTGCTCTACACATCACTGCCAAAATGGAGAATCTAATTTAACTACCCTACAATTCATCCGCGATTATAAAGTAAATATGCCAAAATATCCAACCAGACTTCCCTTCAAACTTCTTCAATGTCTTTTAGAGCATTTTTCGAACAAAAATGATTTAATTTTTGACCCTTTATGCGGAAGTGGAGTGGTCGGAGTAGTTTCTTATATGTTAGACAGAAACTTCATAATGGGCGATTTAAACCCTAATGGGAAAGTCGTCTTTCAACATCTTTTAGATTATTATTTAAATAAAAATGGACTTGTCCAAGATAAAAAATTATTAACATGGTGGAAGAAATAAAAAAATTTGAGAAAGCAAGAATTGTTTTTAAAGAAATTAAAAAGAAAATTGAAAATGAAAAATTTAGGCCGATTGTTTCAGAATTCAAAAAAGCAATTCAAAAACTTATTGTTGAATACAATACAGCAGACTGGGAGAATAGATTTATTGTCGGTGGCGTGTTAGAAATTCTTTTTACTGCTTTGTTAAATTCCTTGAATTTTGAATGCAAGCTGTTAAAAGAACAAAGATATGATATTCAAATCGATGGGGTTAAATTCTCTCTTAAAAGTAATTTTGTTGGCAGCGGAGATATTCGATTAATTAATGTTCTTGGCAATGGTAAAGTTAGCTGGGAAGAACCAACTTTATTTTTTATAAGTGAAAAAGGAATTTATTATGCTGATCCTGAAATGAAATTAGTTACAAAACAAATTAGGGATGCTTTAACAATCGGAACAAAAGAAATAGAGAAAATATCAAGTGAGTGGAAAATCACAATTCTCATTCCCAGAAAATTGAAAAATTCAAAAGTAATCAAAACTGCCAGCTATGATGTAGCCAAATTTATATTAGAAGAAATTGGGAGTCAATATTTAAAAAATTATTTACCTAAAATCTAAATATGTCCGAAATTGAAATAATTCGTTAAGAATTTGAGTTCATTCGGTGATAATTCGGGCAATATCCACGGAAGTTCGGGCATAACCTTTATTATTATCCCCTCCTTCGCAGATGAAGAAGCAAGGGATAAGTTTCTCACAAACACACCTTTAATCATCTTAATTTTCCCTAAAACTTCCAATAAGGTTTTTAAGAGAAATTCTGTTTTTTTCTAAAAAGCCTTCAATTCCATTTTTTACATCTCTGAAAATGTTAGTATTCACAAAAAAGCATGTGCCAATCTGAACTGCGGATGCTCCAGCAATAAAAAACTGGATGGCATCTTCCCATGATGAAATTCCACCAACTCCAATAACCGGAATGGAAATGTTCTTTGATATCTCATAAACAATTCTTAGAACTATTGGTTTTATTGCCGGACCTGAAAGTCCTCCAAAAATTCTACTTATCTTTGACCTTCTATTATAGATGTCAATTTCCATTGCCCTTATGGTATTTATAGCTGTTATTGCATCCGCTCCTTCTTCCTCACAAATTTTTGAGATGAGCATGTAGTCCGAATCTGGAGAGAGCTTTACACTTATAAACTTTTTTGTAATTTTTCTTATTCTTCTTAAAAGTTCTCTTATGACATCAGGGGTTTTTGAAAATTCCACTCCACCTTTATCAACATTCGGGCAGGATATATTGATTTCAAATCCGGAAATTTCTTTAAATCTATTAAAATTTTCCGAGAGTTCAAGAAATTCATCAATTGATTCCCCAAATATGTTCACTATCACAGGCTTTTTGAGTTTTCTATAAAAGGGAATTTTCTCCTTTATAAACCGATCAAGTCCTATGTTCTCAAGTCCTATTGCGTTTATCATCCCTGAAGAAGTTTCTATTATCCTTGGCATCCTGTTTCCCTTTCTCGGTTTTAATGAAAGTCCTTTGGTAACAATCGCTCCTATGTCTTTATAATCAAAAAATTCTTTGACCTCATCTCCATAGCCGAAGGTTCCGGAGGCAGGCATTACAGGTGGAGAAAAGGTGATAGAACCTATTTTAATTTTCAGTCTTCCCACTGGATTTCCGAAATTTTAAAAACAGGACCATCCACACACACCCGTCTGTAACCCTTCTCCTTTATCAGAATTCCGCATCCCATACATACTCCAATTCCACATGCCATTCTTTCTTCCATTGAGGCGAAGGCATCTACTTTGAACTTTTTTGAGAATTCCCTTATCATATTGGTTGGACCTGCCAGGTAATATGTCCCCTTTTCAAATTTTATAAAATCAGTAATGACTCCTTTTTTCCCTTCTGAACCGTCCTCGGTGGTTAAAAGAAACTGAGATGGTTTAAAAGAAAGAAAGGAAAGTGGAACCGCTTCATCACCGCTTTTCACACCGTAATAAAGATTTATTTCTTTCTTCCTGTAAAGTTTTTTTCCAAGAAAATTTAATGATGCAATTCCACTACCACCTGCCACAAAAATAGCCCTGTCCCGTGGTAATGGAAAGGAGTTCCCAAAAGGGCCTGAAAATTGGACCGCATCTCCTTTTTTTAAAGTTGACATAAGGGCTGTTCCTCTACCCGTGATTTTATATAAAACCGACAAAACCCTTTTTTCTAAATCAAAAACTGCAAATGGTCTTTTCAGCAATGGATCGGCGCTTGCTGATGGAGAGGTTTTTATCATCACAAACTCTCCGGGTTTAGCAGAAATTTCTTCCTCTGTTTCAAGTTTTAAAAGAAAAATCTTTTCTTTTAGTTTTATGTTTTCAAGAACCTTCCCTGTCCTTTCCTTTTTAACTTTCAATTTCTTTCATCATAATTATAGCGTCTTCAAAATTGTCTGTATAATACCCCTTTCTGACCCCCGCTTCCTGAAAACCCATCTTTTTGTAAAGGTTTCTGGCTGGCTTGTTTGAAACCCTTACTTCAAGAAAAATTCTCTTTGCCTTTTCCCTGTAAATGTTTTCCACTGTCATAAGCATTGAGGTTGCTATTTTCATTCTTCTGAAATCGGGATGAACTGCTATGTTGGCAATTTCTATTTCTTCTCCAAAAACCCATAGAAATATATAACCTACTATTTTGGTTCTTCCATCCATAAACCTTCCTTCCACCACATAGGGGAATGAATGGGGATTTTGCAACTCATCATAAAAATGAAATTCAGGCCAGGGACTAGTAAAAGACATCTTTTCAATTTCAATAACCATTGGAATATCTTCTTTTCTCATCCTCCTCAAAATAAATTTTACTGGAATCCCTTTTATCTCTTTCATTTTACCACCTTATAAGAGCAGAACCCCATGTAAAACCTGAGCCAAAGGCAGTAAGACAGAGGAGCATCCCCTCCTTTAGAATTCCCTTTTCTATTGCCTCATCAAGGGCAATTGGAATGGAGGCAGCTGTTGTGTTTCCGTATTTCATTATGTTGTTATAAACCTTTTCATCAGGTAAATTCAGGTATTCCTGAACAGCCTTTGATATTCTCAGATTTGCCTGATGGGTTATTAATAGGTCAAGGTCTGAAATGGTAAGATTGTTGGCATTTAGTGCTTCATAAATTGCTTCAACCATTCTCTGAATGGCGTGTTTAAAGACTGTTTTTCCGTTCATCTTCGGATAGTGCCTCCCTTCATCAATCATTTGGTGGGTTATTCTTGGATGGTATATACTGCCTGGCGCTTCGATCCAGAGTTCTTTTGCATATTTCCCCTGAGCATGAAGATGGGTGGATAGAATCCCTCTATCATCATCCGTAGCACTTATTATTGCAGTACCGGCACCATCACCAAAAAGAACAGCCACATCCCTGCCCCTTGTTGAAAGGTCAAGTCCGGTTGAATGGATTTCTGAGCCAACAAGAAGGATATTTTTGTAGGTTCCTGTCCTTATGTACTGGTCTGCAATGGACAATCCATATATAAATCCACTGCACTGATTTCTTATATCAAGCGCTGGAGTGGTTTCAAGACCCAATTTATCCTGAAGGAGAACTCCTGAACCTGGAAAGGTGTAATCTGGGCTTAATGTGGCAAAAATAATGAGGTCAATTTCATCAGGTTTCATATTCGCTTTCTTTAAAGCCTCCACAGATGCATAATAAGCCATTTCATAGTTTCCCATTCCTTCGTCAACAAATCTCCTTTCCTCTATTCCCGTTCTTGTCCTTATCCACTCATCACTCGTGTCCATCAATTTTTCAAGGTCTGAATTCTTTATTACCCTCGGTGGAAGATATCTACCTGTTGCTTTTATATAACTTCTCATTTTTCCCCCTGAATGCATTAAGCAATGATTTTACATCCTTTAAAAGCCTTTTCAAGGTTTTTAAATCAACGGAAGTCCTTGGGTCGCTCAGAGCCATTTCAGGCTCTGGATGAACCTCAGCAAACAAGCCGTTCACTCCGCACACAATTCCTGCGAGCGAGAGTGGATGAAAGAATTCCCTTTCACCACCGGATATCTCGCCTATCCCGGGCTTTTGAAGAATGTGGGTTGTATCAAGAACCACAGGTATCTCTTCCTTAGAAATTCTTATTATATTTCTGAAATCCACTACAAGGTCATTGTATCCAAAAAATGTGCCCCTTTCGGTTACCATTACTCTGGTATTTCCTGTGGAGTAAACCTTTTCAACAGCCTTTATTATCTCTCCTGGAGACATAAACTGCCCCTTTTTTATGTTTACAGCCCTTCCTGTCATTCCAGCAGAAATCATAAGATCTGTCTGCCTTGATAAAAATGCAGGAATCTGTATGAGATCGGCAACTTCAGCCACCGGTTCAGCCTGTTCGGGGGTGTGGATGTCAGTGGTAATAAGAAGTTTGCATTCATCTTTTACCATTTTTAAAATTTCAAGTCCTCTTTTCAAACCCGGACCTCTGAAAGAAGAAATGGATGTCCTGTTTGCCTTGTCAAAGGATGCTTTAAAAATGAATTTGATGTTAAAGGATTCAAAAATTTTTTTAAGTTTTTCCGCCAAATCTATCGTTTCTTTTTCCCCCTCAATAACGCATGGACCCGCAATAAAAAAAAATTCACTGCCTACATTTATATTTCCGATGGAAAACCTATTTCTTCTTTTTCTCATTTTTTCTTCTGTGCTCAATAGCACTTTTTATGAAATCCCTGAAAAGAGGGTGAGGGAAGAAAGGGCGTGATTTGAATTCTGGATGAAACTGGCATCCCACAAACCACGAATGGCTCTTTAATTCTATGATTTCAGTAAGCCTTTTATCAGGAGAAAGCCCGCTCAAAATCATTCCCTTTTTCTCAAGAACTCTTTTAAAATCTGGATTCACCTCATACCTGTGCCTGTGTCTCTCCATTATTTCCTTTTTTCTGTATGCCTTGAAAGCCTTTGTGTTTTCGTTTTTTATTATGCAGGGATAGGCTCCCAATCTCATGGTCCCACCTATTCTGTCAACTCCCCTCTGTTCTGGAAGAAGGGTTATAACGGGATAAGGAGTATTTGGATTGAATTCCGTTGAATTGGCATTTTTCAGATGACAAACATTTCTTGCAAACTCAATTACTGCGACCTGCATTCCAAGACATATTCCGAGAAATGGAACTCCGTTTTCCCGCACATATTTTGCAGTCAAAATTTTCCCTTCTATTCCCCTTTCACCGAATCCTCCCGGTATTATAATTCCATCTACTTCGCTTATAGGGTCTGGACCATTCCTTTCAATCTCTTCAGAATCTATATATTTTATTTTAACCTTACATTTATTTGCTATCCCTCCGTGGATCAATGCCTCATGAAGACTTTTATAAGAATCCACAACATCCACATACTTCCCCACCAGTCCAATCGTAACACATGTATTGGCAGTTTTTATCTGATACACAAGTTCTTCCCATTTTGAAAGGTCAGGTTCTTTTGTCCATATATTGAGTTTCTCTTTTATTCTTTCATCAAGTCCTTCCCCGTGAAGGATAAGGGGAACCTCATAAACGTTCTCAGCATCCACTCCTGATATTACACAATCCGGAGGAACATCGCAGAAAAGTGCAATTTTTTCTTTTATTTCCTTTTTTAAAACTTCTTTTGACCTGCAAACAATTATATCCGGATGAATTCCTATCTCCCTCAGTTTCATTACGCTGTGCTGGGTTGGCTTCGTTTTATATTCTTCAACCTTCTCAAGATAAGGAACAATGGTTATGTGAATGTAAACCACATTTTCTGGCTTAAGGTCCTTTTTCAACTGTCTTATTGCCTAAAGAAAAGCAATTCCTTCAATATCTCCAACATTTCCACCTACTTCTGTTATCAAAATATCTGCCTTTTCATTTCTGGCAAGGGAAATAACCTGATTTTTTATCTCATCTGTAATATGTGGAATCACCTGAACAGTCTTCCCTTTGTATTCTCCCTTCCTTTCCTTTTCTATCACATTGTAATAGACCCTTCCTGCGGTGAGATTGTGCCATCTCGTTGCTGTCATACTCGTAAACCTTTCGTAATGTCCGAGGTCAAGGTCGGTCTCAGCTCCGTCTTCTGTTACAAATACTTCACCGTGTTGAAATGGATTCATCGTTCCTGCGTCCACATTTATATACGGGTCCTGCTTCATAATTGAGACCTTCAATCCCCTTGCTTCCAGAAGCGCTCCTATGGAGGCAGAAACTATTCCCTTTCCTATGGAAGAAACCACACCACCTGTCACAAATATGAACTTTGTCTTCATGAGTTTTTCATTATATACTCTTCAGCCCTTCTCAAATCCTCAGGAGTATCAATTCCTATGAAGGTATTTTCTGTCAGAAGAACCTTAACCCTCCATCCTGCCTCAAGTGCCCTCAATTGTTCAAGTTTTTCAATCATTTCAAGTTTTCCCTTTGGAAGGGAAGAGAAGTCAAGGATGGATTCTTTAGTAAAAGCATAGATTCCTATATGCTTGAGGGCTGTGGAATCTGTTGCATTGAATGGAATGATGGACCTTGAAAAATAAAGGGCATAGCCATCTTTGGTGCACACAACCTTTACCACATTGGGATTCTGAAGTTCATCCTCACTTTCTATCTTTTTTGCCAGTGTTGCCATTTGGGGACCTTCGTTTTTCATTGTCCTTATGAGTTCATCCAGAACCTCCCCTTTAACGAGTGGCTCATCCCCCTGAAGGTTTATCACTATGTCCACATCCATTTCCTTTACAACATCTGCTATTCTATCGGTTCCACACTCATAATGCTTTTTTCTGAAAAGCACAGAACCACCAAATTTTTCAACAACCTCCTTTATTTTTTCTGAATCGGTAACCACATAAATTTCATCAGTGATTTTTGACTCCATAGCACCCTTATAAACCCATTCTATCACAGACTTCCCGCACAGGTTTGCGAGAAGTTTACCTTCAAACCTTTTTGACTCATATCTTGCTGGAATAAAAACTATCGCCTTTTTATTCCTATCACTCATATTTTAAGAGCTATTTCTGCTCCATCATGAACTGCCTGAAGCGCATCCCCAAGCTTTTTGGCATCTCCTATTAAATAAACCTCTTTAAAATTATCCTTCAGGGTTTCGTAAAGTTCTAAGTTGGGTTTAACACCCGTAGCTATAACCACTGTATCAGTTTTTATCCTTCTTTCCTCTCCGTTTACCTCATAGATAACCTCATTTTCTTTTATTTCTTCAACCTTTGCTTCAGTGATTACCTTTACGCCGAGCCTTCTTAATTCCATAAGTATGTTCCATCTGGTTGAACGTCCAATCCCCTCTCCTATTTTTGGTAGCATTTCAAGAATTGTGATTTCTCTCTTTTTCCAGAAAGGAAGAACTTCATCCCTTTTTAAGTATCCGTGTTTTTCAAGAAAATACATAACATCTGGAGGAAGACTGTCTATCTTTGCTATGTAATGCGCAACCTCGCATCCAGTCGCCCCTCCACCAATTATCACCACATTCTCTCCAACAGATACCTTTCCTTTCAAAAGGTCGATCGCCAGAGCCACATTTTTATTATCAATACCTTTTATTTTAGGAAGGGATGGTTCACTTCCTGTAGCACATACGACTACATCCGGATTCTCGGTTTTTATTTTTTCAACTGTCGCAGGTGTATTTAACTTTATTTCCACACCATTTTTCTCTAACTCTCTCTTTTCCCATTGAATGAATTTCAAAAACTCTTCCTTTTCAGGAATTCTTGATGCAAGCAAAAAGTTTCCGCCAAGGAAGTTCTCACTCTCATAAAGAACTACACGATGTCCTTTTGAAGAGGCTATCCTTGCGCATTCAAGTCCTGAAGGACCTCCTCCTATTACAACCACCTTCTTCGGAATTTTTGCCCTTTCAATTTTTATTTCGTCCTCCCTTCCGCTGAACGGATTGACAAGGCATATAACCGGATTCATCTCCACTATCCTGTCAAAACAACCCTGTGAACAGGCTATACAGGGAATGATTTCTTCATACCTTCCTTCTCTCAGTTTCTTTGGAAGATATGGGTCAGCATGAAGAGCCCTTGCAAAGTTAATCATATCAGCCCACCCTTTCACGAGATATATGTCCGCAAGCAGGGGGTCCTGAAAACGGTTGCTCGCTATAACTGGCAGGTTAACTACATCCTTTATGTTTTTTGCAAGAAATGCGTAACCCGCTGGGGGAACAAAATGGGTAATCTGAGGAACCTTTGTTGTATGACCGCCTCCTGTGATGTTTATTATATCAACCCCCCATTTTTCCAGTAAAACTGCTATATCTCTTGCCTCTTTTAATTCATAACCTCCCTCAAGAAATTCATGACCGTGCATCCTGAAGGAAAGGAGTTTATCTAAAATTCCCTCCCTCGCTGCCTTAACGCTTCTTTCTGCAAATTTCATCCTGTTCTCAAAACTCCCTCCGTACTCATCGGTTCTCGGATTTGTCTTTGACATAAAAGCACTCAAAGAACTGCCTCCGGAACCTATGAGTTCAACTCCATCAAAGCCTGCCTTATATGCCCTTCTTGCTCCTGCCTCTATGGATTTTATCATATCATCAATATGTTCGCATGGAAACAGAGAAGCATCCCCCTTAAATCCAAGGTATCTTGCTGTAATCTGAAGAATTATCCTTGAACCGTATTCGTGAACCGTATCTGTAAGCCTTTTCATTCCGTCAATGTACTTATCATCGCAGAGCTGAAGCATTCCGCCCATTCCATCAAAAAATGGGTCCACATTGCACACCCCGACAAAAATCAGTCCCACCTCACCCTCGGCCCTTTTTCTGTAGTATTCAACATACTTCTCATTCACAAATCCATCTTTTGAAAAATGCACATGCATGGCTGGCATTGAGATTCTGTTTCTGAACCTTACGCCTTTTATTTCTATTTCCTCAAGAAGTTTTATTGTGTATGCCATTTCTTTCTCCTTTTTCTTTTTTATATCTCTCAAAAAATTCAATTTCAACTGGGAAATGTAAGGAATGAAAGAACTATTTTTTCAACTTATTGATATATCTGATTTCTTCCTGTAAAACCTTTTTAAGAACCTCCCTCACTATTTTAAAGGCTTCCAACATCTGTGGATATTTGAGATAATAAAAAACCTTATTTCCCTTTTTCCTCTTACCTACAAGTCCTTTACCTTCAAGAATTTTTATGTGCTGTGAAGCGGATGAACATGAAGTTTTTATAAATTTTGCAATTTCTCCCACGGGCTTTTCACCTTTTTCAAGAAACTCAATAATCAAGAGCCTTTTAGGATGAGAAATTGCTTTGCAGAACTCTGCCTGTTTTTGATATATTAATTCCTCATTCATTTTTTATTTTTTACTACATTTTTAATAAAAAATAAATCCTTCCCTCCTCAATCAAAAATTCATTTTGAAAGCTTCTGCATGATCTCGTCACCAAGTGGCTCGCCAATGGAATGCTCAAAATCTATCTTTGTGCCCACTGTCACCCATTCAGGATACATGCATCCTTGTTCTGAACATTGAGGCTCTGCAGAAGGCTCAACCGGTCTTACAAACAACACTTCCAAAGCGCCCTTTTTCGCATAAGGAATCACTCCGGTTTTGTTCTTGACCTTTCCGCTTTCAGAATCCCAGTAAGTAAGAGTGATCTTCCCTTTCTCATTGTACTCTTTCACTGCATCATTATTATGGCAATCACTGCAGGTCCTTCCTGCACTTGTTACCGAGTGGGCATAATAGGGTGCGACAGCAAGGAATGTCTTGGTAGAATTTTGTGGATTCTGTGGGTCAGTCACATAATCCAAGCTCATGATCGTTCCGGTTGTGATTTTGCCCTCTTTATTTTTGACAAGAAGGACGAAGTTTGCCATCGGTCCATATGGAACCTTTTTATCATGATCAACCTCAGCATTGAAATGGCAGTTGTAGCAGGTAATGACAGTTCTGACATGGCATGCCTGACAGTCAAGCGTTTTCCCGGCGTGCATGGAATGTTCGGTATTTTGTGGAATTGATTTGAGAGTATGACAATTTTCACATTTGGTATCAAAGAATCCGGCTTCAAGGAGAGTGTTCCATTCTTTCCCGGCTCCATGAATTTCCCTTCCGGTATGACAATCACCACACTTTATGCCTTTTTGAGCATGAACATCCGCTATTCCCATATTGCTCATGATTTTCGTCAGAGTTTTATGCCTCCCGTGACATCCAAAGCAGGTGTTAATATCTTTTTCCTTGCCGGCTTCTCCTATTACAGGTTCACCACTTTCGTCCACATCGTGACAGGTAGCACAGTTTTC
>JBBIVP010000048.1:0-437 GCA_037439705.1 bacterium | reverse complement strand
GTTGTACATTCCGTCCATATACAAGTATCCCATTCCTCTGGTAGTTCCGTGTAGACTGGTAGTAAGAGTTTTGTGGTAGTCCAGTTCCTTTTTCTCTTCTCCGCAGGAGAGAGCCATTACTACAATCAGAATTGTTAATCCTGCAACCAACCCTAAAACCTTCTTCATTTTTTCACCTCCTTTCTTTAGTTTTTTAGAAATTTATAAAATTCTAAATTACTTGTCAAGCGTTTTTCTCTTTTTGTCATCCAAATCATCTTTTATTAATAAAAGACACTTTCGGAAGCGAAAAGACAAAAATTTGACTGAAGCCTCATTGGTTTATAAAATTTAATAAGTGAAAGGGGTTATACTTTTTATAATCTTTATGCTCGGTGATGAAAAAGCAATTGAAAAGGAATTAAAAAACTATTCTATTGTTGGAAAAATCTCTCCAG
>JBBIVP010000047.1:10783-12428 GCA_037439705.1 bacterium | reverse complement strand
AACCCCTATGTAGCCTTCCTTTTCTTCGTAAAATACTTCCTCTGGTTCCGTAAATCTCCTTTTATTCACTTTTTTAAGAGGAGGATAAACTGAAACTGAGTGATGAACCGGTTCTTTTTTCAATTCTTCCAGAAGGTAAGAAATTTCTATTTCTTCTGCTTCATCTTCAAAATAACAGGCTCCAAGAGCTGGTTCAAACCCTGGCATAGGAGAAGGATAGATTTCTTCGGTTTTAAGGATTTCTCTGAATGCCCTTATTATCCCTTTATTCTGAGCACACCCTCCTGCAATAAAAACAGGAAGTTCTATTTCCTTCCCTTTAAGAAGATTGGAAATTATATTAACTACTAAAGAATAACACAAACCATAAGCAATCTCTTCTACGGGAATCCCTTTCTGCTGAAGGTGGATCATATCGGATTTGGCAAACACAGCACATCTTCCTGCTATCTTTGCGGGTTTTAATGCTTTTACTGCAAGTTCGGATAACTCATCAAGAGTTTTCTTAAGCCTTATCGCCTGTTGTTCAATGAAAATTCCTGCTCCTGAAGCGCACTGTTCAATAATTGAAAAATCCTCTATTTTTCCTCCATCTCCTGTTTTCAAAAATTTAGCCCTTTCACCTCCAATCTCAATAACGGTTTTTGCATCTTTTTTCAGTATTCCCGCTGACTTTTTAAGAGCCCTGAAAGGCTCAATTTCTTTTCCACCGGGAATTCTAAAATTAATTGTTAAAACCTTCGCCCGTAGAATCCCTCCTGATAGGATGGATTGAAAGATGTTTTCAAGGGATTTTTTAAAAGGAAGATTTCCACCTTCAATCCATTTTTTTATAATCCTTTCCCCATCATGGAACAAAACCTTTGTATTGACCGCGCCTCTGTCAATGGCTATAAGCATAATATATTAAATCTCAAAATAAAAAACATTTTTCAATATCCTGTATAAATTTAACGGTTTCCAAATTATTCACATACATTATTACCGCCCTTTGTATTAACCCCCTTTTTAGGAAGCGAAGTTGTTAATAATTCAAATTTCTCCTGCCTCGCATCCGTCTCAGTGGTATTTTCCAAAAAGTTAAACTTGAATTATGTCTCAAAATGGATATATCATTTTAATATGCTACCAGGTTATAACCATAACATAGTCCACAAAAATATAGTGTTTCATGTTCAAACAGAGGACGGTGGAATTAAAAACCCCGTAATAATTACACATGTTTTTATAAATGGAAATATAATAGATACAAAAAAAACAAGTTACAAGGACATATTAAAGTTTGAAAAACTTGAAGAAGTAGTTGCTGAACTTATGAAAGAGCAACACAAGGAAATGATAAAAAATGTTATGGAAGGAAAATATGATTCCCATCCCCTTGTTCAAAAAGAACTGGAGAAGAGAGCCCAAAAGCCTGTTCCTAAAAAACCAGGAAAGACCCTTTTTGATGTTGATGAAAGCAAAAGTTTTGATGAAATTATACTTGATTTTCTTGCCGATGAATTTGAAAAGAAGGAAAAATAAAGGTGGATGAGGCGGACTTAAAAGAATTTGAAAAAATAGCGAAGGATGTAAGGATTCTTATTTTAAAGAGCCTGACCGAAGCAGGCTCAGGACATACAGGCGGTTCTCTATCTGCTGTTGA
>JBBIVP010000047.1:6804-10773 GCA_037439705.1 bacterium | reverse complement strand
ACGTATGATGGTTATGTAAAACAGGCGGTTTTTTTACTTGTGTTTTAAATCTTGTTTACCTTTACTTTAAATTAATTAGAATTGATGTTAATAATCCAAACGACCCTGACAGAGACAGATTTGTGTTATCAAAAGGGCACGGAGCTCCAGCACTTTATGCTGTTCTTGCAAAAAAGGGGTTTTTCCCGGAATCCGAACTTTGGACGCTCAGAAAATTAATCCCTCATCCTGAATCTCCGCGAGGATATATTCCAAGTATCCTTCAGGGGCATCCTGACAGAAAAAAGACACCTGGTCTTGAGGCTTCAACAGGAAGCCTCGGTCAGGGTTTATCCATAGGGATAGGAATGGCTATGGCAGGAAAAATTTCAAAAAGAAATTACAAGGTATATGTGCTTATGGGAGATGGTGAGCTTCAAGAAGGAGAAATATGGGAATCAGCAATGTGCGCCTCACATTACAAACTTGATAATCTATGCGGAATAGTTGATAACAATGGACTTCAAATAGATGGACCAGTTTCCTCGGTTATGGAAATCCAGCCCATAAGTGATAAGTTCAGAGCCTTCGGGTGGAATGTAATTGAGATTGACGGACATTCCTTCAAAGAGCTTTTTTCTGCTTTTGAAAAAGCAAAAAATTTCAAAAGCGCTCCAACTGTCATCATTGCAAAAACTGTAAAAGGGAAGGGCGTTTCAATATTTGAGAACAAGGTAAAATATCACGGAATAGCACCAACTCCCGAAGAACTGAAAACAGCACTTAAAGAACTGGGAAAAAATGATGAAGTTTAAAGCTCCCAGAGATGCATTTGGAGAGTTTCTTAAAGAGGCTGGAAAGGATGAAAGAATTGTTGTCTTAACAGCAGACCTCGCTTCATCCACAAGGGCTAATTTTTTTCGACAATTATACCCTGAAAGGTTTTTCAATGTTGGTGTGGCGGAACAAAACATGATGGGGATTGCTGCTGGTTTGTCAGCCTGTGGATATATTCCAATTGTCACCACCTTTGCTATATTTGCTTCCGGAAAAGGATGGGAGCAGATAAGGCAGAGCATATGTTATGGAGGATTTAATGTAAAAATTATAGCCACTCACGCTGGAGTTACTGTAGGAGAGGATGGAGCAACTCATCAGGGAATTGAAGACATAGCTTTAATGAGGGCAATACCCGGAATGGTGGTTTTAGTGCCTGCAGACGGGGTTGAAACAATTCTTCTTCTTAAAAAGGCAATTGAATATACAGGACCGGTCTATATGAGGCTACCGAGAGGTGAAAGCGAAATCGTATATAAAGACGGGGTTCCAGGTACTGATATTGGAAAATCTGACCTTCTGGTGGAAGGAAATGATATAACCCTCGGAGCCTGCGGAGTAATGGTTCCTTATGCAGTAAAAACGAGCGAAATTCTAAAGGAAAAATATGGGATTTCGGCTGAAGTTTTAAATATCTCTTCTATAAAGCCTATGGACAAGGACCTTATCATAAAAAGTGTCAGAAAAACAGGATGCATTTTGACAGTGGAAGACCACAATATTTATGGGGGTATGGGAAGTGCGGTAGCTGAAGTTATTTCCCAGAATTTTCCGGTTCCATTAAAAATAATGGGAATTCCGGATGAATTCGGAGTATCGGGTAAACCTGCGGACCTGTTAAAATATTTTGGAATATCAGAATCCCATATAGTTGAATCTGCACTTAACCTTATTAAAAATAAGAAAAGAACTTGATTGAACTTTACCACCTTTATAAATACTATGAAGAAATCCCAGCCCTGGAAGATATAAATCTGAGAATAGAAAAAGGTGATATGGTCATCATCACCGGACCGAGTGGAGCAGGGAAAACAACGCTTTTAAAAATTCTCTTTATGGAGGAAAAACCAACCAGAGGTCAGATATTATTTATGGGGCAGAACATCTCAAATCTGAGAAAAAGTGAGGTGCCATTTTTCAGAAGAAATATGGGATTTGTCTTTCAGGATTTCCGCCTCATTGAAGAGATGAGCGTATATGAAAATCTATCCATGGCGATGGAGGTTTTGTGGTACACAAAAAGATATACGGATATGAGAATAAGAAGTGTTCTCCAGGAAGTCGGTCTTTTACACAAACTCCATGTTCCGGTAAAAAAACTATCCGGAGGAGAACAACAAAGAGTAGCGATTGCTCGGGCGATAATAAACAGCCCCCCACTCATTCTTGCGGATGAACCAACCGGGAATCTGGACCCCTATTTGACAGAGGAAATAATGAAACTTTTCAAAACCCTCAACTACAAAGGAACAACGGTGGTAATTGCAACACATGACATGGGACTACTGAAATACGGAAGAAATGTAATAAGACTTGAAAAAGGAAGACTTGCCCCGTGAAAAGAAGACTTCCCGGAAAAGTTCTTTTGATGTTTAATAGAGCTTTCAGAATGGATTCAAAAGAGTTTTTTTTCTTTGTTTCTTCCGTTTTCATTATATTTTTGATTTCAGATCTATTACTTGGTTTTAAATGGTTCTATGCAGGAATCTCCTTGAAAGAAAATTTCGTTCACTCTTACAGAATGATAGCGATTCTTAAAGATGACCTTCCAAAGGAGAACATAATTGAAATTTCAGATGCTATTAAAAAGGTTGATGGTATCCGTGAGGTCATTCACCTCAAAAAAAATGATGTGGAGGAACTTGTTTCAAGGTTTATTGATGTTCAAAAAATGAAAAGATTCATTCCGGAGGTCCTTGAAATATACATTGACGAAAAAATAATTGAAAATACTGCAAAAATAAAAATTATTGAAGAAAAGGTGAAAGGAATTGATGGAGTAGAATTCGTTGATGCAGCGAAGGAAAGCGTTGAGAACGCAATTAGATATATAACCTATGTGAAAAAGGGCGGAAAATTCTTCGCCTTGATGCTCGCCATTGCTGGAATTCTTGTAATATATAACTTCATTTATCTTACTATTTATTCCATACAGAAGAAGATAGAAATAATGAAGTTTGTTGGAGCAGGTTCAGGATTTATAAAAATTCCAATAATAATAAGGGGAACAACAGCCGGAATTCTCGGTTCACTTCTCTCATTTATTTTTATGAAGTTCATCTCAGGAGCGGAAATTGCTCCACAGGAGTTCTTTTACATAATTTTGTATTCTATCTTCGCCGGAGGAATTGGCAGTTATCTTGCAATGGTGCACAAGAAAGTATGAAACTTATGCTTGCAATTTTTCTTCTTTTCCCAATTTTCTTGAGGGCGGAGAATATGGAAAAAAGAATTGAACAAACGGTAAGGGAAATTGACAATTTTGAGTTTGCAATATACGGGATGAGAAAGTCAATAGAAGAAATTGAAAAAGAAGAGGTATTCTTGAGAGAAACAGGAGAATCATTTTCAATTTTTAGCGAATTTCTGGAGGAAATCATATCACAGGCGGAGAGCTTCCTTAGAGATTCTTTAAAAACCTTTATTTTATTTCACATTTCTTCAAACAGAATATTTCCTCTGGATATGGAGAGGTATGAGGTTTTGAAAATAATAGAAAATATGGGAATGAAAGGGACAAAAAAAATTGGCGAGATTTTCACTGCCTATAACGAGACGAAAATTTTTCTTGATAAAATGGAGGAAGAAACAAGCAGGCTACTTAAGGAAATAACTGAGCTAAAAGACGAAAAGGAATATATAAAACTGATGTCCCTTTCAGCATTAACAAAGAGAGCAGAAGTGTTGAGAATGTTAAGAAACGAAGAAAGCGTGAGAAATGCATACAGAAAAAGGATAGAGGAAAAACTTGGAGAATTATCGGAAGAAATAAAACTCGTGGAGACCCCCCAGTTTCTCTATCCCATTCCAGCATCCAAGATAATTGGAACAAAAGAGGTTGATGGAGGCTGGTTCATAGAGTCTCCTAAAGGCACAGAGGTGATAGCGGTGAGAACAGGCAAGGTGGTTTATGCTGGATGGCTTACTGGATAC
>JBBIVP010000047.1:0-6716 GCA_037439705.1 bacterium | reverse complement strand
ATGCTTGTTGGCTTTCTGGATACGGAAATTCTGTTGTGATTCAACAAGAAGGTTATTATTCCATATACGCCCTTCTGGACGAGATATTGGTATCTAAAGATGATTTCGTCCTTTCTGGAGACGAAATAGGAAAGGTGGGAGATACAGGAAGCATCTATGGAATTGGACTTTATTTTGAGATAAGATATAGCAAGAAGAAAATGGATTTGAACGAAATATACAAAAACTTAAAAGGAGGATACCAATGAAAAAAGGGGTGATTGTTTTACTTGCCTTTTTTGCAGGGCTCGGGGTCGGCGTCTTGAAAGATAGTATGTGCTCATCACAGAACATCTATTCCCAGCTCGCAATTTTTTCAGAAGCATTGAAACTTGTAAAGGACAATTATGTAAAGGAGGTAGAAGATAAGGATATTATCTACGGAGCAATAAAAGGTATGGCACTATCCCTTGACCCTTATTCTTCATTTTTAACCCCTGAAATGTATAAAGAACTTGAGGTTGAAACAACGGGAGAATTCGGAGGGCTTGGAATAGAAATCACGATAAAGGATTCCTATCTTACAATAGTTGCTCCAATAGAGGATACACCTGCCTACAGAGCAGGATTAAAATCAGGAGACAGAATTTTAAAGATTGATGGAGAACCCACAAAAGACCTCTCCCTTATGGAAGCAGTAAAGAGGCTGAGGGGACCAAAGGGAACGAAGGTTACTCTTACAATATGGAGAGAAGGGGTTCAGAAACCCTTTGATGTAACGATTGTTAGAGACATCATAAAAATAAAGAGCGTAAAGGATGCAGACCTTGGAGATGGGTACCTATATCTTAAAATAAAGAGTTTTCAGGAGGATACATCAGGAGAGGTCAAAAGGGCCATAGAGAAGTATTACAAAAAGGGAGAAATAAACGGACTTATCCTTGACCTGAGAAACAATCCGGGAGGACTTCTCTCAGAGGCAGTTAAGGTTAGCGACCTATTTCTTAAAGAAGGTCTTATCGTTTATACTAAGGGAAGGACAGCCTCTTCATTTATGGAATTTCAGGCTGACCCGTACGGCTGGACAGATTTTCCCATGATTGTTCTGGTCAATAGAGGAAGTGCTTCTGCTTCTGAAATTGTTGCATCTTCCTTGAAGGACAATAAAAGAGCAGTATTGATAGGTGAGAAGACATTTGGTAAGGGTTCTGTCCAAACGATTTACAGATTATCTGACAGTTCGGGACTGAGGCTCACAACCGCTCTTTATTATACCCCATCAAACTATCAGATTCAGGACAACGGACTGATGCCGGACATTCCTTTTGAAACTCCAAAAAAAGAAGAAACAGCTGAAGAAGGGGAAGAAGAGCCTGAGTTAGAGAAAAATAAGTTTGACCCATCCTCCGATCCAATGGTTCGTTCAGCATTAGGATATCTGAAAAGCTGGAATATATGGAAAGGACTTTTTATTGAAAGGAACAAGGAAAGGACTGAAAATAAATAGGTGGAGGGTTGCCAAAGTTAGCGTGTCTCACAGGAGGAATAGCAACAGGTAAAACAACGGTAGCGAATTTTTTCAAAGAAAAGGGCATATATGTGATAGATGCAGATTTAATAGCAAAAGAGGTAGTCAAAAAAGGAATGCCCGCATGGGAAATGATAAAAGAGGAATTCGGGGAGAATATTTTCAGAGAAGATGGAGAAATAGACAGAAAAAAACTCGGAGAAACAGTCTTTTCTTCACCGGAAAAATTGCAAAAATTGAATTCCATTGTTCATCCCTTTGTAAGGGAAAGAATGATGAAAGAGATTGAGAGAGCTATTTCACGTGAAATTGATGTCCTTCTTGATATTCCACTTCTCTTTGAAACGGGGGTTCACAACTGGCTTCGTCCTGTGATTCTCGTTTATGTCCCGAAGGAAATTCAGATAGAAAGGCTTATGAAAAGGGATGGATTAACAAAGGAAGAATGCGAAAAAAGAATAAAAGCCCAGATGTCAATAGAAGAAAAAAAAGCACTTGCGGATTATATAATTGACAATTCCTCTGACCTTTCATTTACTAAAAAACAGGTTGAAGAGGTCTGTAAAAAGGTATATGGAAGATAAGGGGAGAATTTAGATTTTGCTTGACATTAAAAATGAGGGGAGTACTCTGACAGAAATAAATCAAGGAGGTGTTTTATGAAGAAAAAGGTGTTGCTGACGGTAGGACTGATAGTACTCATCGGATGTGGCGGTGGTGGAGGTGGTGGTATTAAAACAGACCCCAAAGATGTAGCGGAAATTGCTAAGAACCCAACAGGAACCCTCACACAGGATAATGTGGATGATGTGATAAACGAATTCCTAACCCTTTTGAATGCTGAGGAAAGTATACCATCTATATCAGGGCTCTCGCCACAGACAGAATATTGCTCCGGTGGTATCTGCTGCGATGTATCTGAAAATTCTGCTAAATGTGATTGCCCTGTTTCAGGAAATTTCTCTGTGAAAATTGACTCGCAATGCCAGAATGATTGCACAATGGAATACTCTTACAACAATTGCGCATTTGATGAAGAATGTGCAGTAGACGGTGATGGAGCGATATGGATGGGTTCTCTTATGGGTGGAGAAATGGCATTTACTTTCAGCGGTTTAGTTTGTGATGTACCTGTTGATGTTGCCTATTACTTTGACGGAACTGATTTCTGGTATGTTGTTGAGGTCAATGGAGAAACCTTCGCAGTAAAAGGTTATTATTCTAATGGATATGGAGAGATCACAATAAAAGATAGCAAAGGGGAATATTATTGCATTATAGAAAATGATGTAGCTACCTGTGAGGGACTGTAGTTAAGGTTCAAGGAATGGAATGAGGAGGGGAGGGAGAACTAAAAATGGAAAATTTTTCATCTCCTTTATTGCCTTTTTGATAATTGGCTCAGGGGTTTTGTGAACTGTTATCACAAAAGGTAATTTTGAATAGAGAGATTCTGGGACCTCCTCCTGATGGATTGCCTTTATGCTTATCCCATGCCTTGAAAGGCAACCGCTGAGTTTATGAATTATGCCCACCCCTTCCTTCACAACGAACCTTATGAACCATCTGAAAACCCTTTCCTTTTCCTTTTTAAAAGGGAATTTCTGGGAAACTTTTTTCAAGGGATAAACCTCTTTTCCTTTTGAAACGAAATCTATTGCAAGGGAAACAATATTTGATGCTACCGCAACACCTGTTGGAATTCCTCCTGCTCCTTTTCCTTCATAAACCGTTTCTCCCGAATTTTTTCCCCTTATTATAACTTTGTTTAAACTCCCCTTTATAGTGGCAAGGGGATGTGTAAGGGGAACAAGCATTGGACGCACAAATATATCCAGTTTTCCATCTGAAGAATCGGAAACTGCAACGAGTTTTATCGTATAACCGAGCGAGTGGGCATACTTGAAATCCACAGGCATAATTCTGTCAATTCCTTCATAATAAACCCTTTTGAAATCTGCATCTATTCCAGAAATGAGTGTCAAGATGAATATCTTAAATGCGGAATCTTCACCAGAGATGTCCGATTTCGGATTTGCTTCAGCATATCCTTTTTTCTGAGCTTCTTTGAGAAGGACTTCAAAGGGCTTCCCCTTTTCCTCCATGTTTGAAAGAATATAATTTGTGGTTCCGTTAAGAACACCATAAATTTTTGTTATTCTATCTGCTATGAGGCTTTTTTCTATCGCTTCTATCACAGGGATTATACCTCCTGCTGATGCTTCGTACTTTATCTCTGTTTTTCCTTCTCTACAGGCTTTTTGAATCTCATCCCATGAGGTAGCAAGAACAGCCTTATTGGCAGTGACCACCCTCTTACCCTTTTTCAGCGCCCTTATTATGTACTCCTTTGCAGGATTTATTCCTCCTATAAGCTCAGCAACTATCTGGATTTCGCTGTCCTCAATAATTTCATCTGCGGATTTCGTCAGCTTCACATTATTAAGCCCTCCTGTGGGGAGTTTATCTATTCTTATATCCGCTATTGCTTTCAGATTTATTTTCACACCTGTCTTCTTCTTTATCAAACTTCTGTTTTTCAGCAAAGCCCTTACTGTTCCCTGACCAACATTTCCAAAACCTATTATTCCTACATTTACATTCATTCTTACCTCTCTTTTTTTTAAATAATATCTTCTTTTATTTTTTATTGAAGTTTTTGCTTAAATTTTTTTACTTTCCTATTACAACCTTGTTCTTTCCCCTTGCCTTTGCTTCGTATAATGCTGTATCCGCAAGCCTTATCATATCTTCAGCGGTTATAATTTTAGGATTCGGATAGGAAACAATACCTATACTTATAGTAAGGTGATATTTTTCATCAGCAAAGTTTATTCCACTGTATATAGCTTTTCTACACCTTTCACCCACCATGCCCGCTCCTGTGCTATCGGTTTCTGGAAGGATTATTAGAAATTCATCACCTCCATATCTTCCCAGGATATCCTGCCTTCTCAATTCTTCCCTTAAAACCTGTGCCAATTGTTTCAAAACCTTATCTCCATAAATATGACCAAATTTATCGTTAACCTCTTTAAAATTGTCTATGTCCATCAGAAGAATGGAAAATTTAAGAGAATACCTTTTTGCCCTTTCAAACTCCGCTTCAAGGCTTTCTAAAAGAACCCTCCTGTTGTAAACACCTGTAAGTGGGTCAGAACGAGAGAGATGCTCAAGGGTTTTGTTTATTTCATTCAGATAGTCCTGAGTAAGTTTGAGTTTTAGATGAATCTTTACCCTTGCTACCAGTTCTCTTGGGTCAATGGGTTTTGTTATGTAATCCTGGGCTCCTGATTCAAGGGCTTTTACCTTGTCTTCAATTTTATCAATTGATGTAAGCATTATTATGGGGATATCTTTCTTCTTTGGAGTATTTGTAAGAAGGGTTAGAAATTTTATTCCGTCAAATTTTTCCATAATTAGATCGCATATAATTAAATCAATCTCGTCGTGGGAGTTTAGAATTTTAAATCCCTCCATTCCATCACCCGCTTCGTAAAATTTGGTAAATAAACCTTTTTCTTTAAGGATTTCAATCACCCATCTCCTGACCTCCGGCTGGTCGTCAATGATAAGAATTCCTTTTCCTTTTATTTCTATATTCTTCATATCCGTCCATTCTTTTACAACTTTTATTCCATAAAATAATCTTTATTTGTAGTCAAGGAAAAAACCAAACGTGTCATAAATTCAACAATTGATGAAAAAATTACAAAAATTGTACACAAAATTAATTTTGATTACTTATTGTAAATTTTAATGTTTAAAAGTTCTTTTTCTAACCACTCGTTTATTATTTTTATTGTCTCGTCATTCCATTCCAGAAGTAGCATGTGTCCCGCCCCTTTAATTTCTTTATATGTTATTAGAGCATTCCATTTCTTTTTTACCATTTTTAAAACAAAATTTGGAACTACATATTCCTTTTCCCCGGTTATTAAAAGCAAAGGGCATTTTGGAGGATTTTTAGGAGAATAAGTAAAAAGTGAGTGAAGGGCTCTTAACGAATACCTACTCACAAAAATTGGGTTTTTAAAAAGCCATTTTAATTTTTTTCTATCCTCAAATACAAACCTCCACTTCACATGGAAATGTGGAACTTTCAAAGATGGAAATTTCAGAGCCAGTTTTTTGAAAATTTTCAATAAAAATGTCCTTGTCAAAAATAACTCAGAAAGATACCCACCATTATGGCATATTCCAAATGATAATCCTTCAATCTCATGGGTTGCATAGAGGGCGAGAAATCCTCCCTGACTTGAACCCATTATTCCAATAGGAACTCTTTCTGGAAGATTTTTTTTAACTATTCTTATATCTTCAATAACCTCTTCCACGCTCCAATCGCCTCTTTCTCCTGTGCTTAATCCGTGTCCCCTCGGGTCAAGTCCTGCTATTGTGTATCCATTCCAGGAAAGTTCTTGAAGAAAAGGATGATAGAATGATGCTGAACAACCTGTTCCCGGGAGAAAAATTATTGTGGCTTTTGGCTCTGGATGTTCATAAAATTCAACATTCAGAGTAATTTCTCTGCTTTTAATTTTTAATTTTTTGTATGAAGGGGCTTCAGCCATTTTAATGCGGAATGATTTTTCCGTATTTCATAAATAAAAATGCAAGAACTTTATTAACCGCATAAAGGTCGGGTGGAGCAAATTCCTGGTAGTAGGGTTTTGGTGAGGAATCGCAGATATAAGATTTTATTGGAGAAAGATTGACAAACAATGCTCCATTGAATGTTGGATCCTGAAAAGCCATGTAAAATAATGTCACATAATCGGGTTGATAATTTGGAACCTCAACACAATCTGGCAGAAGGAATATATTGATTTTCTTATTTTCAAAGGCAATATCTTCTGCCGGGAAATGTGGAACATCTCCGCTTGAGAGGTAATAGGTATAAATCCCCAACGATTCCTTGACCTCACCTTCAATTGCAAGAACTACTTTTTTTTCAAATCTATCATAATACCAGTAGGGGACAATTTTCCTCAGGGGTTTTGGTTGAGGAGGATCAGGATAGGATTTTTTATCCTTGTTGAAGGGACCGTAAAAGAATGCGAGAGGGTCAATTGCTATTATGTCCTGTATCTGGTCTAATCCAAAGGCAAGAAGAAATCCGTTAAGTTCATTGAGGTGATAAAGTTCTCCCTGGTTTCCCTCGCCATTGAATCCTTTTGATAATTTTCCAAGAAATTCCTCCAATTGT